>NZ_CALLYO010000263.1 GCF_937858865.1 uncultured Amaricoccus sp.
GTGCTGGCGGCCGGCCTCGACGAAGGTCTCGTAGGTGCCCTGCACGATGCCCTGGGAGCCGATGTAGATCCAGGAGCCGGCCGTCATCTGGCCGTACATGGCGAGGCCCTTGCGGTCGAGCTCGTTGAAATGCTCCCAGGTCGCCCAGTGCGGCACGAGGTTCGAGTTGGCGATGAGGACACGGGGGGCGTCCTTGTGGGTGCGGAAGACGCCGACCGGCTTGCCGGACTGCACGAGGAGCGTCTGGTCGGCCTCGAGCCGCTTCAGCGTGTCGACGATGAGGTCGAAGTCCCGCCAGGTGCGCGCGGCGCGGCCGATGCCGCCGTAGACGACGAGCTCGTGCGGCTTCTCGGCGACGTCGGGATGGAGGTTGTTCATCAGCATCCGCATCGGCGCCTCGGTCAGCCAGCTCTTGGCGGTGATCTCGGGGCCGGTGGGCGGGAAGATGTCGCGGGTGTTGTGGCGGGGGTCGGTCATGTCTCTCTCCCTCGGGCTCAGGCCAGAAGCTGGGCGGAAATGATGCTGCGCTGGATCTCGCTCGATCCCTCGTAGATGCGCATGATGCGGAGATCGCGGGCGATCCGCTCGACGGGGAAGTCGCGGGTGTAGCCGTAGCCGCCGAGGAGCTGGAGCGCGGTATCGGCGATGCGGCCGGCGGCCTCGGAGGCGTGCAGCTTCGCCATCGAGGCGGCGAGCGAGAAGCGGGTGCCGCCGTGGCGGGCGGCGTCGCGCTGCCGGGCGGCGTCCTGGGCGAGCAGGCGCGCCGTCTGGAGCGCGAGGCCCATGTCGGCGATCATGAAGCGGATCGCCTGGCGGTCGGTCAGCGGCTGGCCGCCGATGACGCGGTCGCGGGCGTAGGCGACGGCGGTGGTCATCGCCGCCTCGGCGAGGCCCAGGCACTGGGCGGCGACCTCGATGCGGCCGTTGTCGAGGACCTGCATCGCCGTGCGGAACCCCTGGCCCTCGGTGCCGCCGAGCAGCGCGTCCTCGGGCAGGCGGCAGTCGAGGGCGAGGGTGAAGACGTGGCCGCCTTTCAGCCCCATGGTGCGCTCGGGGCTGCCGGCGGAGAGGCCGGGGGTGGCCTTCGGCACGATGAAGGCCGAGATGCCGCGGTGGGCCTTGCCCGGGTCGGTGACGGCGTAGACGACGAGGAAGTCGGCCACGCCGCCGTTCGAGATGAAGCACTTGGCCCCCTCGAGGTGCCAGCCGCCTTCGGTGCGGCGGGCGCGGGTCTTCATGTCGGCGGGGTCGGAGCCGGCGGTCGGCTCGGTCAGGGCGAAGGCGCCGAGCGCCCGGCCCTCGGCCGCGGCGGGGAGGTAGGCCTGCCTCTGCGCCTCGGTGCCGCCGATGAGGATCGAGTCGGTGGCGAGATAGTGCGCGGTCAGCGCCGAGGCGGTGGAGCCGCAGGCACCGGCGACGATCGCGACGGCGCGGAGGAGGGCAGGGGCGGAAATGCCGCCGCCGCCGTATTCCTCGGGGAGGTTCGCGCCCATCATCCCGGCCGCGCCGAGCGTGGCGAGCTGGTCGTGGACGAAGCGGGAGGCCTCATCGGTCCCGGCCGCGAGTGGCGCGATCTTCTCGGCGCAGAGCCGCTCGAGCACGTCGCAGAAGAGCCGTTCCTCCTCGGAGAGCATGGGCCAGGGGTCGCTCATGCCGTCGCCTCGAGGCCGAGCTCGCGCAGCACCGCTTCGCGGTCGCCGTCGAGGCGCGGGGCGGGCGTGGCGGCGACCGGCTTCGCGCCGTCGAAGCGCACCGGCTGGCCGACCACGGGCGCGCCGCCGAGGTCGGTGACGAGGCCGCGCGCGGCCGCGTGGGCGCTGGCGGCCGCCTGCGCGATGGTCCAGATCGGCGCGGTGGGCAGGCCCTCCGCCGCGAGCGCGGCGACGGCTTCCTCGGTGGTGAGGCGGGCGGACCAGGCCTCGATCGCGGCGCGGATCTCGGGCTCGTGCCGGGTGCGGCTCTCGTCGGTGGCGAAGCGCGGGTCCTCGGCGATCTCCGGGCGCCCGATGAGCGCCGCGAGCCGCTGGAACTGCCGCGGGTTGAGCACGGCGACGACCACCTGCCCGTCCCGGGTGGCGAAGCAGCCGAAGGGGGTCGAGAGCGGATGCCGGTTGCCGACGCGGGCGGGCAGGGCGCCGGCATAGAGGTGCAGCGCGTGGCTCGTCGTCAGCATCGAGAAGAGCACGTCGTACATGGCGACGTCGAGCGTCGCGCCCTGGCCGGTCGCGTTCCGCTGCACCAGGGCGGCGAGGATCGACCAGCTGGCGAAGAGGCCGGCGATCAGGTCGGCGACACTTTCGCCGGCCTTGAGCGGCGCGCCGCCCTCCTCGCCGGTGGCGGCCATGAGCCCCGACATCGCCTGCACGACGAGGTCGTAGGCCGGCAGGTCGCGGAACGGCCCGTCCTGGCCGAAGCCCGAGATCGAGCAGTAGACGAGCCGCGGGTTCCGCGCCCGGAGCGCCTCGGCGCCGAGCCCGAGCCTCTCGGCGACGCCGGGGCGGAAGTTCTCCACCACCACGTCGACGCGGGCGGCGATCGCCTGCGCCAGCGCGAGGTCGGCCGGATCCTTGAGGTCGAGGACGAGGCTCCGCTTGCCGCGGTTGTTGAGGGTGAAGAGCGCGCTGTCGCCGTCGCGGAACGGGCCGATATGGCGGTAGTCGTCCCCCGCCGGCGGCTCGAGCTTGACGATCTCGGCCCCGAGATCGGCGAGGAGCGCCGTGCAGTAGGGGCCGGCCAGCACCCGCGACAGGTCGAGGACGCGGATGCCGTCGAGGGGGCCGCTCATGCCGCCCTCGCGAGGCTCGGGGCGAGCTCGGCCAGCGCCCGCAGGATGTCGCCGAGCGTCACCCGCAGGCCGGCGGCCTTCGCCTCGTCGTAGGCGAAGGGCGGCTCCTCGGCGGCGAGGTGCGTCGCCTGCGCGAGCTCCATCTGGATCGCGTGCACGCCGGCCTCGGGGCGCCCGTAGTGGCGGGTCGTCCAGCCGCCCTTGAAGCGGCCGTTCACCGCCATCGTCCGTCCGGTGGCGGCGCAGATGTCGCGCGCCGCCCCTTCGATGCGCGGGTCGCAGGTCGCGCCGCCGTTGGTGCCGATGTTGAAGTCGGGGAGCCGCCCCGCGAAGAGGAAGGGGATCACGCTGCGGATCGAGTGGCAGTCGTAGAGGATGGCGACGCGGTGCCGCGCGCGCACCCGGGCGATCTCGGCGGCGAGCGCGGCGTGGTAGGGCACATGGAAGCGCGCGGTGCGGTTGGCGATCTCGTCCGCGCCGGGGGCGTCGTTCCAGATCGGCTGGCCGTCGAAGTCGGTCGTCGGCACGAGGCCGGTGGTGTTCTGCCCGGGATAGAGGCTCGCGTCGTCCGGCCCGCGGTTGGCGTCGATCACGTAGCGGTGGAAGGTCGCGCGCACCGTCGTCGCGCCGGGCAGCAGCCCCTCGTAGAGCCGCTCGACGTGCCAGTCGGTGTCGGCGAGCAGCCGGCCGCGCTCGTTGAGCCGGGCGCGGATGGCGTCCGGCAGCCAGGTGCCGGTATGCGGCAGGCCGAGGATGACCGGGCCGTCGCCGCGGTGGACCTCGACCGGGGTCACGGGCGGACCTCGGCGAGGAGGGTGGCGGGAAGTGCTGCGACCAGCGCGTCGGTGCGGACGAGCGCCGCGGCGGCGGCGAGATCGGGCGCGAGGTAGCGGTCCTGCTCGAGCGGCGCGACATCGGCGCGGAGGCGGGCGAGGACGGCGGCGAGCCGGTCGGAGGTCGTGAGCGGCGTGCGGAACTCGACGCCGGCGGCGGCGCAGAGCGCCTCGATACCGACGATCTGAGCGAGGTTCGCGTTCATCCGGCGCAGGCGGCGGGCGCCGTGGGCGGCCATGCTGACATGGTCCTCCTGGTTGGCGCTCGTCGGCGTCGAGTCGGTCGAGCAGGGCGTGGCGAGATGCTTGTTCTCGCTCATCAGCGCGGCGGAGGTGACCTCGGCGATCATCAGGCCGCTGTTGAGGCCGGGATCGGGCGTCAGGAACGGCGGCAGGTCGTGGCTGAGCGTGGGATCGACCATCAGCGCGATTCGCCGCTGCGAGATCGAGCCGATCTCGGCGATGGCGAGCGCGATCTGGTCGGCGGCGAAGGCGACCGGCTCGGCGTGGAAGTTGCCGCCCGAGACGATCTCGCCCACCTCGGTCAGGACGAGCGGGTTGTCGGTCGCCGCGTTGGCCTCGATCTCGAGCGTGCGCCCGACCTGCCAGAGCAGGTCGAGGCAGGCGCCGGTCACCTGCGGCTGGCAGCGGATGCAGTAGGGGTCCTGCACCCGGGTGTCGCCCTCGCGATGGCTCTCGCGGATCGCCGAGCCGGCGAGGAGGTCGCGGATGACGCGGGCGGCGAGGATCTGGCCCTTGTGGCCGCGCAGCTGGTGGATCTCGTCGTAGAGGGGCGCCGTCGAGCCCATGATCGCGTCGGTCGAGATCGCCGAGACGACGAGCGCGGCGCGGGCAGCGCGGAAGGCGTCGAAGAGGCCGGCGAGCGCGAAGGCGGTCGAGACCTGGGTGCCGTTGATGAGGGCGAGCCCCTCCTTCGCCGCGAGGACGACCGGGGCGAGGCCGGCGGCGGCCAGCGCCTCGGCGGCCGGCATCTCGCGGCCGTCGAAGGTGGCGCGGCCCTCGCCGAGCATTGCGGCGGCCATGTGGGCGAGCGGGGCGAGGTCGCCGGAGGCTCCGACCGAGCCCTGCGCGGGGATGACCGGGAGGACGCCCTTCGCCAGCATCCCCTCGAGGAGCGCGATGACCTCGGGGCGGACGCCCGAGGCGCCGCGGCCGAGCGAGAGCAGCTTGAGGACGAGGACGAGCCGCACCGTCTCCGGCTCGACCGGCTCGCCGACGCCGCAGCAGTGCGACAGGATCAGGTTGCGCTGCAGCGTCGCGGTGTCCTTGGCGGCGATCTTGATCGAGGCGAGCTTGCCGAAGCCGGTGTTCACGCCATAGACCGGCTTCTCGCCGCGGGCCGCGGCGTCGATGCGGGCGGCCGAGGCGGCGATGCCGGGACGCACCTCGTCGGCGAGGCGGACGGCATGGCCGTTCCGCCAGACGTCCTCGAGCTCTGCCAGGGTGGTGCGGCCGGGGGTCAGGACGAGCTCAGACAAGGTTGCCTCCGAAGATGCGGGCGTGGAGCGGGTTGAAGCCGATGCGGTAGCTGAGCTCGGCCGGTTCTTGGATGTCCCAGACCGCGAGGTCGGCGCGCTGCCCGGCGGCGAGCGTGCCGCGGTCGGGGAGGCCTAGCGCGCGGGCGGCGTTGCGGGTCACGCCGGCGAGGCACTCGGCCGGGGTCAGCCGGAAGAGCGTCGCGCCCATGTTCATCGTGAGCAGCAGCGAGGTCAGCGGCGAGGTGCCGGGGTTGCAGTCGGTGGCGAGCGCGATCGGCACGCCGGCCTCGCGCAGCGCCTGGACCGGCGGCAGCCGCGTCTCGCGCAGGGTGTAGAAGGCGCCGGGAAGGAGGACGGCGACCGTGCTGGAGGCAGCCATCGCGTCGATCCCGTCCTGGGCGAGCCATTCGAGATGGTCGGCCGAGAGGGCACCGTGCCGCGCGGCCAGCGCCGCGCCGCCGAGGTCGGAGAGCTGTTCGGCGTGCAGCTTGACCGGCAGGCCGAGCGCGGCGGCATGCTCGAAGACCTGCCCGATCTCCTCGGGCGAGAAGGCGATGCCCTCGCAGAAGCCGTCGACCGCGTCGATCAGCCCCTCGGCGTGCGCCACGTCCA
>NZ_CALLYO010000264.1 GCF_937858865.1 uncultured Amaricoccus sp.
AGTGGCGCGCGGCGCTCCGCCCCGGCACCAGGGTCGCCTTCCTCGAGACGATGTCGAACCCGACCCTCGAGGTCATCGACGTCGCCGCCGTCGCCGAGCTTGCCCATGCCGCCGGCGCAACGCTCGTCGCCGACAACGTCTTCCCGACGCCGGTCTTCCAGCGCTGCCTGCCGCTCGGCGCCGACGTCGTGGTCTATTCGGCCACCAAGCACATCGACGGCCAGGGCCGCTGCCTCGGCGGCGTGGTGCTCGGCCGGCGCGAGTTCATCCGCGGCCCGCTCGAGACCTTCCTCAAGCACACCGGCGGCGCGCTCAGCCCGTTCAACGCCTGGGTGATGCTGAAGGGCCTCGAGACCCTCGACCTGCGCTGCCGCGCCCAGGCCGCCACCGCGCAGGCCCTGGCCGAGCGGCTCGAGGGGCACCCCGCGCTCTCGCGGGTGATCTACCCCGGCCTTCCTTCCCACCCGCAGGCCGCCCTCGCCGCCCGGCAGATGGAGACGGGCGGCACCATGCTCGCCATCGAGCTCGCCGGCGGCAAGCCGGCCGCCTTCCGCTTCCTCGACGCGCTGGAGCTCATCCTCATCTCCAACAACCTCGGCGACGCCAAGAGCCTCGTCACCCACCCGGCGACGACGACCCACCAGCGCCTCACCGCCGAGCAGCGCGCCGCGCTCGGCATCGGCGACGGCCTTGTCCGCCTCTCGATGGGGCTCGAGGACCCCGAGGATCTCTTCGCCGACATCTCGCACGCCCTGGCCGCCGCCATCAGTGGAAAATAAACCCTCCTCAATCCCCGCGGTTGCAAATCGCGGGGGTTTCTCCCCTTAGTTGCTGATCGAACGGTATCCGTATGTTTGGGCGGCCGCAGCTTTGCAATCGGCCGCGCGTACCCCATGTTGTCGGCGTCCGCGCATGGTGGAATCGAGGAGGTGGACGGCATGAACCTGTACAACCCGCAGATCGACCCCGCGCTCGCGCCCGAGCCCGCCGCCGGTCCGTCCGCCCGGCGCCCGAGCAAGGCCGAGGCGGAAGCCGCCGCGCGCACCCTCCTTCTCTGGGCCGGCGACCAGCGCTCCGGCGCAGCTGCCGACCTCGCCGCCGACCTCGCCACCATCCTCGCCCGCACCGGCGCCGCCGCCTACCCGGCCTTCAGCCGCAGCTACCCGCACGACTTCGCGGCGGGCGAGGCCTACGTCGCGACCCTCCCCGACCTGCAGAACGGCCCCGAGAGCCTGATCAAGGGCACCAAGACCGGCATCCAGCACGTCGGCATCTCGAACTTCCGCCTGCCGGTCCGCTTCCGCGCCCGCGAGGGCGGCGAGGTGCAGCTCGAGACCTCGGTCACCGGCTCGGTCTCGCTGGAAGCGAACAAGAAGGGCATCAACATGAGCCGCATCATGCGGTCCTTCTACCGGCACGCCGAGACCAGCTTCTCCTTCGAGGTGATCGACGCCGTCCTCGACAGCTACCTCGCCGACCTCGAGAGCTACGACGCCCGCATCATGATGCGCCTGAGCTACCCGATGCTGAAGCGCTCGCTCAGGAGCGGCCTCGAGGGCTGGCAGTACTACAACGTCGCCCTCGAGATGACCAAGACGGCCGCCACCACCCGCCGCATCGTGCATCTCGACTATGTCTATTCCTCGACCTGCCCCTGCTCGCTCGAGCTCTCCGAGCACGCCCGCCGCACCCGCGGCCAGATCGCGACCCCGCACTCGCAGCGCTCGGTCGCCCGCGTCTCGGTCGAGCTCGTCGGCACCGAGCTGCTCTGGTTCGAGGACCTCGTCGACCTCTGCAACGCCGCCATCCCGACCGAGACCCAGGTGATGGTGAAGCGCGAGGACGAGCAGGCCTTCGCCGAGCTGAACGGCGCCCACCCGATCTTCGTCGAGGACGCCGTGCGCCTGCTCTGCGCCAGCCTCGAGTCCGACCGCCGCATCGGCGACTTCCGCGTCGTCGCGAGCCACCAGGAGTCGCTGCACAGCCACGACGCCGTCTCCGTCCTCACCATGGGCGAGACCTTCGCCCAGGCCAGCCTCGACCCGCGCCTCTTCGACACGCTGACCGCGGGGCGCTGACTGCCGAGAAGGTGCCACCCCATCATCCTGGCAAAAAATGCTCCCGCCGGAGGCACCGCCCGGAACGGGCGGTCCCGTGCCGTTACGCGCCGACGGCCCGCAGGGAGATCTGCCTGAACCGTTGGGGCTTCTCGGCGGGCTCGACCTCGAACTGTCCAGTCTCGCGCAGCAGGCCGGCCATCTTCTTTGTTCTGAACGCCTTCAGGTTCACGCCCACCCGTCGCGCCTCGCTTCCGAATGTGGCGAGACTGTACCAGCCGTCCCGCGCCTCCATCTGCTCCAGCACCAAGCGGATCGGGCCAAGGGCCGGGTGCGGCCGGGTCGCGGCTGGCGGGCTCGCTGGTGGTTTCACGGCCGGCACGAGCGCGACATATGCATCGCAGGCAATCGGCAACCGTCCGTGCCCGTTACCGAAGCCGTAGACGCTCTTTCCCTCCTGGCGAAGGTGGACGGCGAGCTCTGCGAAGTCGCCATCGGACGAAACGATGCAGAAGCCGTCGATGCCCCCGGCATGAAGCAAATTCATGGCGTCGATCGTCAACCGTATGTCGGCGGCGTTCTTTCCCGGAGTCGGCGCGAAGCAATGCCGCGGATCGAGCGCGAAGCGCGCCGCGGCTTCAGCCCAACCGCTCGCGGACCCATCGAAGTCGCCGTAGAGGCGCTGCACATGGCGTTCACCGAAGCGGTCGACTTCCCGAAAGATGGTCGGCGCGAGCTTGTGCGAGATATTCTCGCCGTCGATCAGGACGGCAAGCCGTGCTACAGGCAGGGAACTCGTCATGCGTGCAAGCATGAACCCGCCACCCCGATCCGCCAAGCCGCCCGTCCGCTGTTGGTAAAGCCATGATCTACGTCGACGCCGATGCCTGCCCGGTCCGCGACGAGACCGTCCGCGTCGCCGAGCGCCACGCCCACCCGGTCACCTTCGTCTCGAACGGCGGCATCCGCCCCAGCCGCCACCCGCTCGTCACCGTCACCGTCGTCGCCGAGGGCGCCGACGCCGCCGACCGCTGGATCGCCGAGCGCATCGGCCCGGGCGATGTCTGCGTCACCGCCGACATCCCGCTCGCCGCTCGCGCGCTGGAGCGGGGCGCCCGCGTCCTCGCCCCGAACGGCGAGCCGTTCACGCCTGCCAACATCGGCCCCCGCCTCGCCACCCGCGACCTGATGGCCGACCTCCGAGCCGCCGATCCCTTCCGCCAGGGCGGCGGCCGCCCCTTCGCGAAATCCGACCGCTCCCGTTTCCTGCAGTCCCTCGACCGCACCCTGCACGAGGCCGCCCGCGCCCACCCGCGCTGACGCCCTTCTTCTTCCTGCAAGAAACCTGGAGAGTTTCCGTGATGGCTGGGCAGGGCTTTTCCGCGGGTTTCAGGCGCGGGCCTGCCAGGTCCGGTCGCCCCGGACGAGGACGTTGGCGAGGATGACGAGCTTGCACATCACGGCGACGAGGGCGAGC
>NZ_CALLYO010000265.1 GCF_937858865.1 uncultured Amaricoccus sp.
TTGTCGCCCCGATGACCAGCAGCACCCACCCGACACTCCCGCAGGACTTCGCGATCCAGGTGGCTGAGAACGAAGGCATGCCAACGAGACCGAATTCCAGAGCCTCCCCGCTACCGGCCGCGCCCACTCGACGGCTGACCGGAACGCTCACGCTTGGGCTATCGAGGACTCGCGCGGCAACCAACGGGCTCTGGTCCGCCAAGGAACAAGCTGCGATGAGACATCCCTTGGCGAGGCTGATCGCGCGGACGGCAGCCATAGCCGGTGTGATCGCCTCTTTCGCCTTTCCCGTGCTTGCGCAGGATGGAACCGGCCCAATGCCGGAGAACGCCCAGCCGCGCAGCTATGGCGGCGGATGGGTCTGCGACATCGGTTACCGGGTAGAGGGCGCCGAATGCCTGCCTCTCGATATCCCCGAGCATGCCTATCCAACCGGGCGCTCCTACGGGACGGGATGGGAGTGCAACCGAGGGTACGAGGAGGTGGACGGGACGTCCTGCAATCCCATCCCGGTGCCCGCCAATGCCTTCCTCCGGTCTTCCGGTTACGATTGGCAATGCGAACGCGGGTTCCGGCAGGAGGACGAGGCATGCGTGCCCATTGTTCTGCCCGAGCGTGCCTACCTGACGGACGATGCCTCGGGGAGGGGATGGACCTGTGATCGTGGCTATGAGGCCGCTGCAGAGACATGTTCGCCGATTGCCGTGCCAGAGAACGCGTATCTGACCAACGCAGACTACGGCGCCGCCTGGGCTTGTGAGAGAGGCTTCGTCAGAATCGACGACCGATGCGACGCCGTTGTCGTGCCATCGAATGCTTATCTGGACGAGGCATCCTATGGACCGGGCTGGAGCTGCGAGCGCGGATACGAGGTGCTGAATGGCGCCTGCGTCGCCATCGATCTGCCGGAGAACGCCTATCTCGACCGATCCGGCAACCGGTGGAGCTGCAATCGAGGTTTCCAGCTTTCGGACGGGGCGTGCGTCCTTGGAAGATGAGGGTGACAGAACGATGCGCAGCCGCGTGTCCGGCATACGCGTCAGCATAGGGTGTCGTCTCCGATACAGCTTCCCTCAACCGACGCCGCTGATTGCGCTTCTGAACGTGCACTACTCGCGGTTCGGCGATCTGGAGCGTGCCGATTATCTCGTGACCTCGCCGAGCGTGCCCCTCGAAAGCTACCGGGATGGCTTCGGCAACTGGTGCACGCGCGTCTTGGCTCCGGCGGGCGACTTCTGCCTGTCGACGGATGGCGTCTTCCGCGACACGGGCCTGCCTGATCCCTCCATGCCCGGCGCGCGGCAGCACGAGGTTCAGGATCTTCCTTTCGAGACGCTCGTGTTTCTGCAGGGCAGCCGGTATTGCGACACCGACCTTCTGTCGGAGGAGGCGTGGCGCCTATTCGAGACCACGGACGCCGGATGGTCACGCGTCCAGGCGATCTGCGATTTCGTGCATGGACATGTCCGCTTCGACTATATGCAGGCAAAGGCGACGCGCACAGCGTCGCAGACCCTCGCCGAGGGGCAGGGTGTCTGCCGCGACTTTGCCCATCTCGCCATCGCCCTGTGCCGATGCATGAACATTCCGGCCCGCTACTGCACCGGATACCTGAGCGACATCGGGGAGCCTCTGCCTCATCCGCCTGGGGATTTTGCCGCGTGGATGGAGGTCTTTCTCGCTGGGGAATGGCACTTGTTCGACCCGCGGAACAACAAGCCGAGGTATGCGAGAATTCTGATCGCGCGCGGTCGCGATGCTGCCGATGTCCCTCTGACCCAGACATTCGGCCAGAACACGTTGATGGAATTCAAGGTCTGGACGTATGAATTGGCCTGACTGACCTCGGCTTCCTTTTCGATGCACCATCGCAATTCGGGTCGCCAGCCCCTATATGTAAAGTACCGATGCGAGGTATCCCGGTCCGACATGGACGAGGAGCTGGCGTCGGAAAATCAAAGGATCGATGAAATGTCCTTCAAGGACCTGACCGCCAGGGCTGCGGCTGCGTTAAAGCCCAAGCCTGCGAAAACAGCGACGACCCCTGCCAAGGAGACCGAGCCCAAGGCTTCTGGCAAGGATGCAGCCGCGAAACCCAAGACATCTTGAGGGTGTACACCGGTTACGCGCCTCATTCCCGTGAGGGGCGCGGACCGCCCACAGCACCCATGGGAAAGGAGCGCGCCAATGGAAGATCTGAGAAGCAAGACCGTTGCGGTTTTTTCCCGACCCTTCACCGTTCCGGGCTTTGACGAGATTCTCCCGGCGGGAGAGTACGAGATCGATACGGAAGTGGCTTCGCCCCCTGATCAACGGGATCCCGCAGCCTGGAAAGCCTCCGTCCTTGTGAAGCTTCATCCCAGGATATCTCATCCTGGACTTGCACGGACTCTGACTGTTTCCCTTGCCGACCTCGACCAAGCACGCGCCAGGGACAAGCTGACCGGCAGGGACTTGTCCGACTTTTTCCTTGAAGAAATGCTGGCTGATCCGATGGTACAGCTCGTGATGAAGGCCGACGGGGTCTCCGAGGCGCACCTGCGACAACTCTATTCCCGGTCTGGGACGTCCGATCCGAACCTGGCTGCGCCGCCTTCGAAGACGACCGCCCGAGGAGCGCGGGACGAAGAGTCGATCCGGATCGCCGAAAACGAAGGCATGCCTACGCGACCGGACTCGCCGCCGCCCTTGCGCACCCGTCTGGCTGCGGGAAAAACGTGATGGCGGACAAGGCCCTCGCCGAAGGTGACGTACCGGGCATCGCGACCCCAAGGGCCGTGGGTGATGTTCCGCAAGAACGCCGATGCCTGCGATGCGAAACCTCGTTCTGGAGCGAGGGCTTCGGAGAACGGATTTGCCGACGCTGCAAGGGGTTGAATGCCTGGCGGAACGCCGCGCCCGTCAGCGCGGGCGCATCTCGCCGCCGCTGATCCCGCAGCCGCGCGCCGTCTTCCTCAATCCTGACTGGAACATCATTTTGGCCTGCCTCGAGATCGTTCACACCACGACCTACAGATACCGTCAAAAGGTCCCTCTTGGACCCCATCGGTTGATGCTACGTCCCCGAGAAACAAGGGAACTGCGACTACTGGCACATGCCCTCTCCATTTCTCCGACGGCGACGGTGACTTGGGCGCACGACGTGGCCGGCAACGCTGTCGCCACCGCCGTCTTTGACGACGTGACGGATCATCTGGTGATCGAGAGCCGTGCCACAGTGGATCTCACCGCGCCTGCATGGCCGGTCTTTGCCATCGCCGCCTCGGCCGCGCAGTACCCCTTTGTCTACGCCGACGACGAATGGACGGATCTGGGCGCGTTGACTGTTCCACAATATCCCGACCCGGACGGTCGGCTTTCCCTATGGGTCGAGGGCTTTGTCATGGCGCGCCCGACCGACACGCTGTCCTTGCTGAAGGACATCAGCAATGGTGTGTTCACCCAGATTTCCTACCAGAGCCGCGACACTGAAGGCACCCAGGCACCGATCGAGACGCTCGACCGGCGATGGGGCTCGTGCCGTGATCTTGCGGTCCTGCTCGCCGAAGCCGCGCGCACACTTGGACTCGGTTCCCGCATCGTATCCGGCTATCTTTCCGATGCTGAAGAAAGCCTCCTGGGATCTGCGGGTTCCGGGTCCACCCATGCCTGGGTCGAGATATTTGTCCCCGGTGCCGGATGGATTGCCTTCGATCCCACAAACCGGAGCTTCGGGTCCCTCAACCTGGTACCACTCGCCGTGGCCCGAAACATCGAACAGGTCACCCAGGTGGCAGGCAACTTTGTCGGAACGAACGTCGATTTGATCTCGATGGAGGTGCTTGTAAGAGTGGAGAGTGTTTCGGCACAAGACAACTTGCTCCTGGCCTCGAGAGGCGGGGCGGACATCGCACTTTTCTGATTGCGTTTCGGTGGGACTGGCTTGCGGCTTCGGGTCTAAACCTATCAATAACAATGCTTTAGAGCGGCGCCCTTTCGTTGTGAATCGTTAAGGGATTCCCAAGGCTGCTTGGTTCTGATTCTCTGTTCCCGAGGCAGGTATCGGGGGCAGCGAGATGGGCAAACCACTATCGATGGATTTGAGGAGGCGGGCATTGGCCGCGGTCGAT
>NZ_CALLYO010000266.1 GCF_937858865.1 uncultured Amaricoccus sp.
CCCTCGCCGGTGTGGTTGAAGACGACGTCGAGGATCGTGCCGATGCCGGCGGCGCGCAGGGCGGCGACGGTGGCTTTCAGCTCGGCGATGCCGCCGGGGCAGAGGCGCGGGTCGGGGGCCATGAAGGCGACCGGGTTGTAGCCCCAGGCGTTGGCGAGGCCGAGGGGCGCGAGGTGGCGCTCGTCGATCCAGGCGGCGATCGGCATGAGCTCGACGGCGTCGACGCCGAGGCGGGTGAGATGGTCGAGGACCGCCGGATGGGCCAGCGCGGCGACGGTGCCGCGAATGCCGGGCGGGACCTCGGGATGGAGGAGGGTGAAGGCGCGGACCGGGACCTCGTAGATCAGGCCGCCAGGCTCGAAGACGGGCGGCGCCGGGGCGACGGGCGGCGGGAGATCCTCGAGGATCGCCTTCGGCATGAGGTGGGCGGTGTCGGCCGCCTCCCCGCGCGGGGCGGCGAGGCGGGGGTTCCAGGCGAAGGGGCGGTCGAGGCGGGTGGCATGGGGGTCGACGAGCAGCTTCGCGGGGTCGAACCAGAGGCCGTGCGCGGGGTTCCACGGGCCGTCGGCGCGCAGGCCGTAGCGGGCGCCGGCGGCGAGGCCCGGGACGGCGGCGGTGAAGACCTCGCCGGGGCCGGGGCGGAGCGGGACGCGCTCGGCCTCGCGCTCGCCGTCGAAGAGGCAGAGCCAGAGACGCTCGGCGGTGGAGGACCAGACGGCGAAGGTCGCGCCGTCCGGCGCGATGGTGGCGCCTAGGGAGGTCATGCGGGGGTCAGGTGATGACGTCGGGCTTCTCGCGGCCGGTCAGGGCGCGGATCGAGGCGACCTCCTCGGCGGCCCGGATGAGGTCGGCGAGGGCGTCGGCCGTCGCGAGGGCGAGCTTGCCGGGGTCGGCCTCGTAGCGCTCGATGTAGACGCGGAGCGTGGCGCCGGAGGTGCCGGTGCCGGAGAGGCGGAAGACGACGCGGCTGCCGCCGTCGAACATCACCCGGATGCCCTGGTTCGCGGAGACGGAGCCGTCGACCGGGTCGTGGTAGGTGAAGTCGTCGGCGGCGGCGACGGCGAGGCCGGCGAGCTTCGTTCCCGGCAGGGTGGCGAGCTTCGCCCGCAGGCCGTCCACCAGCGTGTTGGCGGCGGCGGTGTCGATGCCCTCGTAGTCGTGCCGGGCATAGTAGTTGCGGCCGTACTCGCGCCAGTGGGCCTCGACGATCTCCTTCGCCGGCTGCCGGCGGGCGGCGAGGATGTTGAGCCAGAGCAGCACCGCCCAGAGGCCGTCCTTCTCGCGGACGTGGTTCGAGCCGGTGCCGGCGCTCTCCTCGCCGCAGATGGTGGCGAGGCCGGCGTCGAGCAGGTTGCCGAAGAACTTCCACCCGGTCGGCGTCTCGTAGGCCTCGATCCCGAGCTTGGCCGCCACGCGGTCGGCGGCGGCCGAGGTCGGCATGGAGCGGGCGATGCCGGCGAGGCCCGCGGCATAGCCGGGGGCGAGCCGGGCGTTGGCGGCCAGGAGCGCGAGCGAGTCGGAGGGGGTGACGAAGATGCCGCGGCCGATGATCAGGTTGCGGTCGCCGTCGCCGTCCGAGGCGGCGCCGAAGTCCGGCGCGTCCGGCCCCATCATCTCGTCGTAGAGCGCCCTGGCGTGCACGAGGTTGGGGTCGGGATGGTGGCCGCCGAAGTCGGGAAGGGGCGTGCCGTTGCGGACGGTGCCCTTGGGCGCGCCGAGCCGGTGCTCGAGGATCTCGGTGGCATAGGGGCCGGTGACGGCGGACATGGCGTCGAAGGCCATGCGGAAGCCGCCGGCGAACATCGCCCGGATGGCGGGGAAGTCGAAGAGCGTCTCCATCAGCTCGGCATAGTCGGCGACCGGGTCGACGACCTCGACGGCCATGCCGCCGATGGTCCGGGTGCCGAGCGTGTCGAGGTCGATCTCGGGGGCCTCGAGGATGCGGTATTCGTCGATCCGGCGGCTGCGCTCGTAGATCGCCTCGGTGATCTTCTCCGGCGCCGGGCCGCCGTTGCCGATGTTGTACTTGATGCCGAAGTCCTCCTTCGGCCCGCCGGGATTGTGGCTGGCCGAGAGGATGATGCCGCCGAAGGCCCCCCGCCTGCGGATGAGGTTGGAGGCGGCCGGCGTCGAGAGGATGCCCCCCTGCCCCACCAGCACGCGGCCGAAGCCGTTGGCCGCGGCCATCTTCAAGGCCGTCTGGATGACCTCGCGGTTGTAGTAGCGGCCGTCGCCGCCGAGGACGAGGGTCTCCCCGGAGAAGCCCTCGAGGCTGTCGAAGATCGACTGGATGAAGTTCTCGACGTAGTTCGGCTGCTGGAAGTGGGGGACCTTCTTCCTCAGGCCGGACGTGCCCGGCTTCTGGTCGTCGTAGGGCTTGGTCGCGACGGTCTGGATCATGCTTGGCCTGCGGGAAGGAGGGAGGCGTAGAGGTCGGCGTAGGCGGCGGCGCTGCG
>NZ_CALLYO010000267.1 GCF_937858865.1 uncultured Amaricoccus sp.
CGGTTTCTCGCTTTCCGGGGCTCCTGCCCGCTCACCAAGCCTTGCTTCTCTCGAGGCCACACCGATGTCCGAACCTTACCAGCTCGAACTCATCCGACCCTATGCTAACGCGGGCGTCACCGCCGTCGTCACGATCAACTCCGGCGCCCTGATCGCGGGGCTCAGCCAGGCCGCCAATCTCGACTTCGTGCCGGATGCCGCGCTTGTCTGCGCCCTTTTCATCTGGGCCTTTGGGGTTACGACGGGCGTGGCAACCTGGGGTGCCTCCTATCATGCCGCGGTCGCCCTGACATCTGCGGACCACGAGAACGACATGCGTTGGAGGCGCGTCGCCACGAGCTTATTCCACACGTCCCTGTCCATGTTCCTGCTCGGCTTCGTGGCCATCGGCGTCTCGCTGTTGGGATGAGCCGGAGCACCGTTGCTGCATGGAGTTCGAGATTTCGTCGCCACCGCTTGATGCGACCGCGGGACGCATCGAGCGCCCCGATGGGGGGACGATAAACCCGTTCGGGAGCAAGGTGACCATCATTCTGCGACCCGCGCGTTCGACCGATGACAGCCAATGCTACGCAGACCGCGGCCAAACAGTATGGAGTTCGTCAATAACGAAGGCGTGAACATGGCGTCCTTGCTCGTCCAGTGGCGCGGCGGAGAGGTGCGGGTCGCCGGCTTCGAGATCGGTATGAGCGTGGGGAACGATATCCGGATCGGCCGCAGGCCAAAGTCGTGAGGCCACCAAAACCGCGAGTGCCGAGAGAACCGCCATGACCAGAAACGTGACCTCGAACCCCGCCGCCGCGCCGAGCCGGCCGGCGAGCGGATAGGCGGCGAGCCAGCAGGCATGTGACAGCGCGAACTGTGCGGCGAAGAGCGCGGGGCGATCCTCGGCGTGCGCCGACCGGCGCAGCAACCGCCCGGTGGGCGTCTGGGTCAGCGAATAGCCGAGGCCGACGACGAACCAGAGCGGCGCCAGGCTCCCGAGATCGCTCGCTATCGGACCGACCAGCATTCCGCCCGCCAGGATGCCGGCGCCGGCCAGCATCGCCCCTCGGTCCGGAACGCGCTCGAGGAGCCGCGGCAGGACAAGGGCGGCAACCATCGATCCGGCGCCGAAGGCCGCGAGCGCCAGGGCAACATCCGCGTCGCCGCGGCCGAAGGCGGATTTCACCAGAACGACGGTGTTGACGATCACCATCGCGCCCGCTGTTGCGACCGCGACGTTCAGCGCCAGCAACCCGCGCAGCCGCGGCGTCGCGAGATAGAGGCGGATGCCGCGGGTCGTCCGGTCCCAGATGCCGCGTGGGGCCGCCGGCTTCGGGCTCGGCAGGCGTACCGACAGAACGAGCGCTGCCGAAAGCAGGAAACCGACGACCGTCCCAGCGAAGAGGCTGTGGAAGCTGATCACGGTCAGTAGCGCGGCGGCGAGCATCGGGCTGATCAGGCTCTCGAGATCGTAGGCGAGCCGCGACAGCGAGAGCGCGTTGGTGTACTCCCGCTCGTCGGTCAGCACGTCGGGGATTGTCGCCTGGAACGTCGGCGTGAATCCGGCTGAAGCCGACTGCAGCAGGAAGATCAGCAGGTAGACCTGCCAGATCTCGGTCACGAACGGCAGGGCGAGCGCCACAGCGGCCCGGACGAGATCGAGTGCCACCAGCATGCCGCGGCGGGGAAGACGCTCGGCGAAGGCGGCAGCGATCGGAGCGACGCCGACGTAGGCCACCATCTTGATCGCGAGCGCCGTGCCGAGCACGGCGCCGGCCCGATCGCCCGCCAGATTGAAGGCGAGCAGCCCGAGCGCGACCGTAGCCAGTCCGGTGCCCACCAGCGACACGACCTGGGCGAGAAAAAGATGCCGATAGGTGCGGTTCGCGAGGACGCCCAGCATGTCCACGCTCAGAGGTACTTGGCGATCGCCTTGAAGTCGGCGATCTCCTGGCGCTGGCCGGCTTCCATCGGCCCGACGACCGCGTCCAGACAGTGGTCGAGGTGATCTTCGATCAGCGCCTTCTTGGCCTGACCGATCGCCTTCTCCACCGCGTGCATCTGCTGTGCGATCTCGAGGCACGGCCGCTCCGCCTCGATCATCGCGATCACGCCGCGCAGATGGCCCTCGGCCCGCCGCAGGCGCTTGACGATCTCCGGATGGCTCCGGTGCTTCGGAATGGCGTCCATGGCATATCCTATCCCCCAGGGTAGGATACGACAAGCACACGCGGGGTGGTGTGCCTTCAGGAATGGGTCGTGGCGGAGGCCTCACTCTTGTCGCGGCGCCGGCGAGCGAGGAGCAGCATGGCGGCAACGACGACGCCACTGAGAAGCAGCACCCAGTCCTGCGGGATCCGGAGCAGAAAGGCGGCGGAGCCGCCGATCAGCGACCAGAGCAGCGGGACGATCAGGAGCCGGAGCGGAAGCGGGTCCGCCATGAGGAGGAGGCCGAAGGTGAAGATCACCAGCGGACAGGGCGCGACGCCAAAGACCGGAACGCCCGGATAGCTCTGGCCGGCCATCGCCCCGATGACGGGATAGAGCAGCATCGCGTAGGCGATCATGCCGAGGCCGATCCCGCCGCGGACGCCGCCGCGAATCCGAATGTCCAGGCGCCCGGTGACCGCCACCCACATCAGCATCAGGCCCTGGACGACGAAGAGAGCGGCAAAGCCGTAGGCCGCCCGGTTGATCGCGCTGAAGAAGGCGGCGTGATAGGCCAGACCCGTCCACAGCCACATCAGCCCGAGGATCGCGGCGACCGCCTTCCCACTGAGGGGCGTTGGGCGGATCAACAGAAGCAAAACCGTCGCGCCGAGCAGGTAGGCGGCGATCTGCGCCGGCCAGATCGCGGTATTGTAGGCCCGGAACACGTCGATGAACGCGTCGTGGCCGAACGGCAGCATCTATGCCTCCCTGCATCCGCCCCAGCTTCCAACATCGGTCACGCGCCTGCCCTGACCGAAATCAAGTGGCGCCGCCGCCCGTTGCTATGGCTCGAGCGCTGCGATCCGTTGCGCATCGTCAGCGGCTTCGGCGAGCAGCCCGTCGCGGAAGGTGACGATCTTCGGCAGCGACGCGGACGCCTTCGGGCAGACGATCCAGTAGGATTTGGCGAGCGGCAGGGCCAGCGCGAGCGGACGAATGAGTCGACCGTTGATCAGGTCCCAGGCAGCGAGCGTGGTGCGCGCGAGCGTGACGCCTTGGCCGTCCACCGCGGCGTCAATGACCATGCTCGCCCGGTTCATCACCGGGCCGTGCATCGCGCCGGCGTCGCCGACCCCGGCCGCCTCGAGCCAGGTCGCCCAGACCGTCCGGTCGTCGAGATGCAAGAGCGGGAAGCCGAGCAGGTCGGCCGGCACGTTCAGAGGACGGGCGTCGGTTGCGAGCCGCGGGCTGCAGACCGGGAACAGCTCCTCGCTGCAGAGCCGTGTCACATGCAGCCCCGGCCAGTGACCCTCGCCGTGGCGGACCGCCAGGTCGATGTCCTCGCGCGCGAAGTCGACGTGATGCAGCGTCGCCGACACCCGCAGCTCGATTTCCGGGTAGGCCTCCGCGAAGCGGCCGAGGCGATGCACCAGCCACTTGGCCGCGAAGTCGGGCGAGGTGCTGACGGTGAGGACGCCGGAGTTCTGCCGCTGCAGCAGCCGCTCGGTGCCGATGGCGATCCTGTCGAAAGCGTCGCGGACCACGTTCAGGTAGTCGCGGCCCGCCTCGGTGATCGCCAGCCGCTGGCGTTCCCGGTTGAAGAGCTTGAGCCCCAGCTCCGCCTCGAGCGCCTTCACCTGATGGCTGACCGCGCCCTGCGTGACGCAGAGCTCGTCGGCTGCCCGGGTAAAGCTCTCGTGCCGGGCCGCCGCCTCGAAGGCCCGGACGGCATTGAGCGAGGGCAGCCGGCGTGGCATGGCGGCGAAAGATCATGAGAAAATCTGGGGCAGGCTAGAGAAACGATGCTTTGCGGGCAAGCGTCTTCCGGCCTTATTGGAGAGCCTCCATCGGCATGCAGCCGACTGAAATCGGAGGCCATAACATGATCGCGACTCAAGGGCTCAGCAGCGCAGGCGCGACCGTTGGTCGCCCACCCGCAGTCACGCCGTCAGCGGCGACACTCGCGCGCAGGGCAGTGACAGCAATCCTGTCGTGGGACGACCGCCGCCGTCAGCGGCACGCGCTGGCCGAGCTCGACGACCATCTGCTGCGCGACATCGGATTGACGCGGTACCGGGCCCGGACCGAAGCTCGCAAGCCGTTCTGGTGCAGGTAGCCTCGCCCGGGCCGCTCCAGCCGACGCCCTGAAGGTAGAGCCTGATCGATGATCGATCGTGGACAGATATGTCGAGTGGCGTAACGCAGGACGGTGCGGCGGGATCGGCCGTCGCAGCGAGGTCGTTGATCTACCTGCTATCGGCCCGGGCAGTGCGCGATTTCGGCGACGGGTTCGTCGCCGTGCTGCTGCCGGTCTATCTGACGGCGCTCGGCTACTCGCCGTTCGAGGTCGGCGCGATCGCAACCTCGGCGCTGCTCGGGTCCGCCCTGCTGACGCTCGCGATCGGAATGATCGGCGGCCGGCACGATCGTCGGCGGCTGCTGCTCGCTGGCGCAAGCCTGATGGTCGCCACCGGCGTCGCATTCACGCTGGTGCACGAGTTCGCCCTGCTTCTGGTGGTCGCCTTCGCCGGCACGATCAATCCGTCGGCCGGCAGCGTCAGCATTTTCGTGCCCCTCGAGCACGCGGTATTGAGCGGCGAGGTCGCCGACCGGAGCCGAACCCGGATGTTCGCGCACTACAGCATGATCGGCGCCCTGAGCGCGGCCTGCGGGGCCCTGGCTGCGGCCATCCCGGCCTATCTCGCGTACGTCGGCGTGGACCTGCTCATGGCGATCAAGGCCATGTTCGTCCTTTACGCGCTGCTCGGTGTCACCGGGTGTTTGCTCTACGCGCGCCTGCCGCGGCGGGCGATGCCGACGAGCCCCGTTCATTCGGCGGCACTTGGCCCCTCTCGGCACATCGTCTACCGGCTCGCCGCGCTCTTCAGTCTCGATGCCTTTGCCGGCGGCTTCGTCGTCCAGTCGCTGCTGGCGCTATGGCTCTTCGAGCGGTTCGATCTGTCGCTGAGCGCCGCGAGCCTCTTCTTCTTCTGGTCGGGACTGCTCTCGGCCTTCTCCTTCCCGGTCGCGGCATGGCTCTCACGGCACGTCGGGCTGATCAACACGATGGTCTTCACGCACATCCCGTCGAGCGTCTGCCTGATCCTGACGGCCTTCGCGCCGACGCTGCCGCTCGCACTCAGCCTGCTCCTGGTGCGGGCGGCGTTGTCGCAGATGGACGTGCCGACCCGATCCTCCTACGTCATGGCGGTGGTCACCGAGGCCGAAAGGCCGGCGGCCGCGAGTTTCACCGCTGTGCCGCGCAGCCTCGCCGCGGCGGCAAGCCCGGCGCTCGCCGGCGCGCTGTTCGCCGCGTCGTTCCAGGCGCTGCCGCTGCTGATCTGTGGCGCGCTCAAGATCCTCTATGACCTGTTGCTGCTCACCCAGTTCAGGCGACTGAAGCCGCCGGAAGAGCAGTAAGGGGCGGATGCCGGCCCTCTAGTTCCCCTCCGCCTGCCGGGTCACTTCGGCTTGATAGGCGCGCATCTGCTCCGACCAATGACTGGCGATGTAGTCGAGCACCGCGTCGATTTCGTCGCCCGACAGCACACCGCCGAACGCCGGCATTCCGCTGGCGATGCCAGTCACGCCGAGCCGGCGCAGCGTCTCAGCTCCTCCAAGGGTCACGTAGTCGACCAGCAGCGCGCCGGGATGATGCCAGGTGTGGCCAGTGTCGTCGTGTGGCGGCGCCCGCAGCGTCCCGTCGGGCTCCGAGCGCTGCCAGTCGGGCTGCCCCTCCAGGTCCGCACCGTGGCAGGAGGCGCAATGCACGGAATAGACCTGTGCGCCGACCGCCAAGGGCCCTTCCGCCGGAGCGTGCGACGCGAGCGCCGGCCCGTACGTACCGATGGCCGCGACGATCAACGTCGCAACCGCTCGCTTGCCGCTATCCATGGGCGGTCGTCGCGCTGTCCTCTCCGGCGAGATCGTCCAAGATCGGGCAGTCGGGTCGATTGTCACCGTAGCAGCGTTGAATGAGCTTCGCCAAGGTGGTGCGCATCGCCTGAAGCTCCGCGACTTTGCGATCGATCTGCTCCAGATGCTCTTCCGCAACCTGCTTCACTTCGCTGCTGGCGCGGCCCTCGTCCTCGTAGAGCGCCAGCAGCGCCCGGCATTCCTCGATCGAGAAGCCGAGCGACCGCGCGCGGCCGAGGAAGGCGAGCTTGTGCACGTCGGCATTCCCGAACGCCCGGTAGCCGTTGCCGCCGCGTTTGGGTCGGATCAGGCCGATGTCCTCGTAGTAGCGGATGGTTTTCGCCGGCAACCCGCTCCGCTCGGCGACATCTCCGATGTTCATGGTCGATTCCCTCCGTTGGTTCGCATCGTAGCGCTTCCAGCAGCTGGAGGGTCAAGCACCCCTTGACCTTCCAGTTGCTGGAAGGCGCATATGGGGTGTCGGATCCAGAATCGGGAGGCTGACATGCACGCATCCGACATCGCGACAGAGGCAACGGTGGTCCGCGATCCGGTCTGCGGCATGACCGTCGACCCCACGGCCGGCAAGCCGCGGCACGAGCACGTCGGCCATACCTACCACTTCTGCTCCGAGGGTTGCCGCACGAAGTTCGTTGCGGCCCCTGAGGACTACATCGAGGCGACCGATCCGGTCTGCGGCATGAAGGTCGACCGCTCGACGGCCCGACACATGGCAAAGCACGGCGGTGAGCGCTTCTACTTCTGCTCCGGCCGCTGCAAGGAGAAGTTCGAGGCGGAGCCCGAGGCTTACCTCAAGGGCAAGCCTGCTCCGGAGCCGATGCCCACTGGCACGATCTATACCTGCCCGATGCATCCCGAGATCGAGCAGATTGGCCCGGGCGACTGCCCGATCTGCGGCATGGCGCTGGAACCGAAGGGCGTGCCGGCCGGTGACGAAGGGCCAAATCCCGAACTGGTCGACTTCCGCCGCCGCTTCGCCGTCGGGGTCGTCCTGACCGTGCCGCTGCTCGTCCTTGCGATGGGGCCCATGCTCGGCGTGCCGGTGGGCGACTGGATCGGCGAGCGGGCTGCCCGGTGGCTGGAGCTGATCCTGGCGACGCCGGTGATCCTCTGGTCGGGCTGGCCGTTCCTCGTCCGTGGCTGGAAGTCCTTCCGCACGATGAACCTCAACATGTTCAGCCTGATCGCCATGGGCGTCGTCGCGGCCTGGGGCTTCAGCGTCGTGGCGGTGATTGCGCCCGGGCTGTTCCCGCACGGCTTCCGGGACCATTCCGGCCAGGTCGGCGTCTACTTCGAGGCCGGCGCGGTGATCGTCGTTCTGGTGCTGCTCGGCCAGATCCTCGAGCTGCAGGCCCGCGAGCGCACCGGCTCGGCGATCCGCGCGCTGCTCGACCTCGCCGCCAAGACCGCCCGCGTCATCCGGCCGGACGGCCGCGAGGAGGAGATCGCGCTCGATGAGGTTCAGGTCGGCGACAAGCTGCGCGTGCGGCCCGGCGACAAGGTCCCGGTCGACGGAGACGTGATCGAGGGCCGGTCTTCAGTCGACGAGTCGATGCTGACCGGGGAGCCGGTGCCGGTGGAGAAGGTCGCCGGCGACCCGGTGACCGGCGCGACCATCAACGGCACCGGCAGCCTCATCATCGAGGCGAAGCGCGTCGGTAAGGACACCATGCTCGCGCAGATCGTCGAGATGGTCGCGGCGGCCCAGCGCTCGCGCGCGCCGATCCAGAGGCTCGCCGACGCGGTCGCCGGTTGGTTCGTGCCGGCCGTGATCGGCGTCGCGGTCCTCGCCTTCATCGCCTGGGCGATCTGGGGGCCGACGCCGGCGCTTGCATATGCGCTGATCTCGGCGATCGCGGTCCTGATCATAGCCTGTCCCTGCGCACTCGGCCTGGCGACGCCGATCTCGATCATGACCGCCACGGGACGCGGCGCCCAAGCGGGGGTGCTGATCAAGAACGCCGAGGCGCTGGAGACCTTCGCCAAGGTCGACACGCTGATCGTCGACAAGACCGGCACCCTGACCGTCGGCAAGCCCGAACTCGTCGCCGTGCTCCCCGAACCCGGCTACGACGAAGCGGCGGTGCTGCGGCTCGCCGCCACCCTCGAGCGCGGCTCCGAGCATCCATTGGCGGAAGCGATCGTCCGCGGGACAGAAACTCGGGGCCTGGCCCTCGCCGCGGCCGAGGACTTCGAGGCGGTGACCGGCAAGGGCGTGAAGGGCGTGGTCGACGGCAAGACTGTGGCCCTCGGCAATGCGGCGATGCTTGCGGAGCTCGGCCTCGAACGCGCCGCCTCGGATGCTGCCAACGCCCGTCGCGACAAAGGCGAGACCGTGATGTTCGTCGTGGTCGACGGCGCCGTCGCCGGCCTCGTCAGTGTCGCCGATCCGGTGAAAGAGACGACGCCGGCGGCGCTCAAGGCGCTGCACGCGCTCGGCTTCCGCATCGTGATGGCACCGCCCGCGCCGTGGCCGGCAAGCTCGGCATCGACGAGATCCGCGCCGAGGTCCTGCCCGAGGACAAGGCGCGCATCATCCGCGAGCTGCAGGAAAGGGGCGCCAAGGTCGCGATGGCGGGCGACGGCGTCAACGATGCGCCGGCGCTGGCGCAGGCGGACGTTGGCATCGCGATGGGGACCGGCGCCGACGTCGCGATCGAGAGCGCGGGGCTGACGCTGGTCAGGGGCGACCTCAACGGCATCGTGCGGGCGCGCAAGCTCTCACTCGCGACCATGCGCAACATCCGCCAGAACCTGTTCTTCGCGCTGGTCTACAACGCCGCCGGCGTGCCGGTCGCCGCGGGTGTCCTCTACCCGTTCCTCGGGCTACTCATCTCGCCGATCTTCGCCGCGGCGGCGATGAGCCTCTCGTCCGTCTCGGTAATCACCAACGCCCTGCGGCTGCGCCGGGTGAACCTCGACGCCTGAAGGGTCAGCCGGGCGCGGTGCCTCAGAAGCGCAGCGCCCCTGACCTTCAGTCGCGGTCGGCCGATGGCGCTAATCCTCATCGCCGTGCATGAAAACCTCCATCTCTTCGGTCGTGACGCGACCGTCGCCGTCGGCGTCCATGGCGGTGAACACCCGGGCATGGACCGCCTGCACCTCCTCGAGCGAGAGCGCACCGTCGCCGTCGGTGTCCATCACAATCAGCATCATCCGCATCATGCCGGGGCCCATCATCCCCGGGCCCATCATGTCGCCCCGGTCGCCCCATGGCATCCCGAAGCTCCGCGGACGGTCGCCGTCGCGACCCGGACCCATCATCGGACCTTCGCCGGGCTGTGCGAAGGCCCAGCCGCTGGCCGCCAGGGCGGCGAGCGTTGCAAGTATCGCTGTCTTCATCGGCTGCTCCATTGTCTGCTGGAGCCAGCCTGCGGCGCCACCGGGTGCTGCTCCTTGACCTCGGTCAACTGGAAGACGCGCTACGCCGAAGGTGCCGGAGACGTGATGTCGATCGCGGCCACGGCCGCCTCGTCCAGGCAGGTCGTCTCGATCTGCAGCGTCACGAAGAAGAAGCCGAACCGGTCACGCAGGAGATCGTGCGCCCGCACCAGGAGATCGTCTCCGGCAGTGAGCGGGGTTTCGGTGCGCAGGTGCGCCGAGAAGACGTAGCGGCCGCTGGTCAGCGCCCAAGCGTGGACGTGGTGCACGTCGCGCACCCCGTCGAGTCGGCCGAGCGTGGCGGCGACCTCGGCAAGATCGACGCCGGGCGGCGTGCCTTCCATCAAGAGGTGCACCGAGTCCCGCAGGATGCCCCAGCTTGCCCAGAGCAGCACGAAGCCGAAGCCGATGCCGAGCAACGGGTCGATGGCGAGAAACCCGGTGAAGCGGATCACCAGCGCGGCGACGATGATGATCAGGCTGCCGACAAAGG
>NZ_CALLYO010000268.1 GCF_937858865.1 uncultured Amaricoccus sp.
TCTGCACCGGCAGCGGCTGCCCGGTCAGCGTATGGCTCTCCGCGCCCGACGGCCGGCATGACCGCTTCGACCTCGGCCCGCTGCGCGGCGTCCGCTTCGTCGAGGGCGAGGGCCTCCCCGGCCTCGTCGCGCTCTACGACATGGCGAACTGTGGCCAGGACGCCACCGCCGACTGCACCCGCACCTGGCGCTTCACCTCCAACGCGCCCGACACCCCGCCCGTCGACGCGCCCTCCGTCAATGCGCCGTCCGTCGATGCGCCCCCCGGCGCCGATCCGGCCCCCGCCGAGGCGGCCGCCCCTGCGCCCGCCCTCACCGGCTGGACGCTGCGCCGCGTGCCGGGTGCGAGCCCGGTCGCCCTCGGCGCCGGCGTCGGCGACATCGCCTCGCTCGGCGCCTTCTGCCTCGAGGGCGAGCCCTTCCTCGCCGTCACCTTCCACGAGCGGCCGCCCGACGAGCGGGTGACGCTCGGCTTCGCCTTCAGCCAGGGGGACATCGACGCCGAGGCCGGCTTCGAGAGCACCGCTGGCGGCGCCTATGTCGTCGCCCTGCGCGACACCGCGCTCGCCAGCCGGCTCGCCGGTCGCGACCGCGAGGTCGCGGTCAGCGTCGACGGCACGGCCGAGGGCATCCTCTCGCTCTCGGGCTCGACCAAATCCCTGCGCGGGGCGCTCGCGGACTGCTACAGCTTCTGAAGGAGTGCGGTATGAAGATCGCCGTCATCGGCCTCGGCTCCATGGGCTACGGCATGGCCGGGTCGCTGCTTCGCGCCGGCCACGAGGTCTTCGGCACCGACGCGCGCCCGGAGCCGATGCAGCGTTTCCGCGCCGAAGGCGGCGCCGCCGGCCCGCTCGAGGAGGCCCCGGCCGATCTCGACGCGCTCGTCAGCGTCGTCCTCAACGCCGCCCAGACCGAAGGCGTCCTCGCGTCCGCCCTGCCACGGCTGCACCCCGGCACCGTCGTCCTCTCCTGCGCCACCGTCGCGCCCGACTTCGCCCGCGCGATGGCGGCGAAGGCCGCCGACGCCGGCGTCCTCTACCTCGATGCGCCGATCTCCGGCGGCGCGGCCAAGGCGGCCGCCGGCCAGCTCTCGGTCATGGCTTCGGGCAGCCCCGAGGCCTTCCGCGCCGCCCGGCCGGTCCTCGACGCCGTCGCGGAGACGGTCTTCGAGCTCGGCCCCGAACCCGGCGCCGGATCGGCGATGAAGGCGGTCAACCAGCTCCTGGCCGGCGTGCACATCGCCGCCATGGCCGAGGCGCTGACCTTCGGGATGACGCAAGGGGTCGCCCCGGCCCAGTTTCTCGAGGTCATCTCGAAATGCGCCGGCACCAGCTGGATGCTCGAGAACCGCGCCC
>NZ_CALLYO010000269.1 GCF_937858865.1 uncultured Amaricoccus sp.
CCCCGAGACCGGCGCTCCCCCCGGGCCGGGTCAGCGGCCGATCACCATGGGGATGATCTGGTCCTGGTAGAAGCGGACGAGGGTCTGGCCGGAGAAGCTCATCGTCATCCAGAAGACGGCGAGGATGGCGCCGAGCTTCGGGACGAAGGTCAGCGTCATCTCCTGCACCGAGGTCAGCGCCTGCACCAGGCCGATGGCGAGGCCGACGGCGAGCGCGACGCTGAGGATCGGCGTCGAGACGATGAGCGCGGTCCAGAGGCTCTGGCGCAGGATGTCGAGGACGGCGGCCTCGGTCATCGCCGGGCGCCTCAGACCGGCATCCGGAGGATTTCCTGGTAGGCCTCGACGACCTTGTCGCGCACCGCGACCGCCGTCTGCACCGCAAGCTCGGTGGCGGCCAGCGCCTCGACCACCGCCTGCGGGTCGGCGCGGCCGGCGAGGCCGGCCTTCACCGTCTCCTCGCTCTGGCGCAGCGTCGCCATGAAGTCGGTGGCGGCGGTGGCGAAGGCCTCGCCGGGGCTGCGGACGGGCGTGTCCTGCGGCGCCGGCCGCGCCACCGCCTGCACCTGGGAATAGAGCTGGGAGGCGAGCGTCGCCTTGATGTCCATGGGGGTCCTCGTTCAGGGCTGGGTTCAGCGGCGGAGCAGGCCGAGCAGCGAGCTCGCCATCTGTCGCGCCTGGTCGAACATCTTCAGGTTGGCCTCGTAGGAGCGGTTGGCCTCGCGGGCGTCGGCGATCTCGACCACGAGATCGACGTTCGAGCCGAGATAGCTGCCGTCCGCCCCGGCGAGGGGGTTGCCGGGGTCGTAGATCCGCACGAGCTCGCTGCGGTCGAGCCTGACCGGCCCGGTCGCCACGGCGCGGGTGTCGCGGGTATCGTCGAGGACCGCCTCGAAGGAGACGGTCTTGCGCCGGTAGCCGGGGGTGTCGGCATTGGCGATGTTCTCGGTCGTCAGGCGGATGCGCGCGGCCTGCGCCGCCATGCCGCTCGCCGAGGCCGCCATCGTCCGCTCGAGGTCGCTCATCGCCTTTCTCCTCAGCGCCGGGCGACGGTGGTGCGCAGGATGTCGAGCGTCTTGGAGTAGACGCCGAGCGCCATGTCGTGCTCCTGGCGCACCGCCGCGGCGCGCAGCATCTGGTCCTCGAGCGAGACCGAGTTGCCGTTCGGCGTCTCGGTGCCGAAGGCCGCCGCCTCGTGCGGCTCGAGGCCGCCCTCGGCGCCGAAGGCGACATGGCCGGGCCGGGTGGTGCGGGCGGCAAAGGCCGGCGCGCTCTCGAGGATGCTGGCGAAGTCGGCGACGTCGCGCGCCCGGTAGCCGGGGGTGTCGGCGTGGGCGACGTTCTCGGCGATGACCTGCTGGCGGGCGCTGGCGTGCGCGGCGAGCGCGCTGGCGAGGTTGAGAAGGCTCAGGTTCATCGGGACCGCCGTTCTGGTGTCAACGCGGGCTTAACCCTCGATGATTGACAAAGCGTAACCGTTCCGCCGCCCCGAGGTGCCGCCATGCTCACCGACTTCGCCGCCCTCGGGGCCGAGCTCGCCCGCATCCCGAACCGGCGCCGGGTCGGGCGGGTGACCGCGGTCGGCACGGCGGCGCTGGAGATCGCCGGGCTCTCGAACCACGCGCGGATCGGCGACCAGGTGGCGATCGGCCTCGGCGGCCGGGCGGCGGCGCGCGAGGCGCTGGGCGGCGAGATCGTCGGCGTCTCCGAGCGGCAGACCCGCGCGATGACCTATGCCCCGCTCGACGGGGCGGCGGTCGGCGACGAGGTGGTGCTGCTCGGCGCCGCCGGCGTGCATCCCGCCGAGGGCTGGGTCGGGCGGATCGTCGACGCCTTCGGCCAGCCGCTCGACGGGCGGCCGCTGGCGCCCGGGGCGGCCAGCGCGACGCTCCG
>NZ_CALLYO010000270.1 GCF_937858865.1 uncultured Amaricoccus sp.
CCAGCTCGGCGAGGTCACCGACCGGCTCCTCGCCGCCTCGGCCCCGCGCCCGGGCGAGCGCGTGCTCGACGTCGGCTGCGGCGCCGGCGGCTCGACCCTCGCCCTCGCCGAAGCCGTCGGCCCCTCCGGCGGCGTGCTCGGCCTCGACCTCTCCGAGCCGCTCCTCGCCCGCGCTGAGGAGCGCCGCCGCGAGCTCGGCCTCGGCCACGTCCGCTTCCAGCGGGGCGACGCCGAGGACCACCCGCTGCCGGCCGAGGCCTTCGACCTCGTCGCCTCGCGCTTCGGCGTCATGTTCTTCGCCGACCCGGTCGCCGCCTTCCGCAACCTCGCCCGCGCCCTCCGGCCGGACGGCCGCCTCGTCTTCGTCGCCTGGGCCGGCCCCGAGCACAATCCCTGGTTCACCATCCCCCAGCGCGCCGCCGTCGCCCGCCTCGGCCCGGTCGCGCCCGCGCCGCCCGAAGCGCCCGGCCCCATGGCCTTCCGCGACGCGGCCCGCGTCACCGGCCTCCTCGCGGCCGCCGGCCTGCGCGATCCCCGCGCCCGCGCCGTCGACCTCGGCCTCTCCAACCCCGGCGGTCTCGATGCCGTGCTCGCCCTCGTCGGCAACATCGGCTCGCTGCCGCGGGTGCTGCGCGAGAAGGGCGGCACCCCAGAGGACCGCGCCGCCATCCTCGCCGAGGTCGCCGAGGCCTTCGCCCCCTTCGCCGGCCCCGAGGGCCTCCGCCTCCCGGCGCGGGTGATCCTCTACTCGGCCCGCGCCTGAGCCCGGCTCAGACCACCATCACCTGCGTGCCGATCTTCGCCCGGTCGTAGATCTCGACGATGTGCGCGTTGTGCAGCCCGATGCAGCCGGAGGACGACTGCCGCCCGATCTTGCGGATGTCGTTGGTGCCGTGGATCAGATAATACTGCCAGGAGAGGTTCATCGCCCTGACCCCGAGCGGATTCTCCGGCCCCGCCGCCACGTAGGCCGGCAGATCCGGGTTGCGCTCGAGCATGCTCGGCGTCGGCCGCCAGTCCGGCGCCGGCCGCTTCAGCACGATTTCCGTGCGCCCCCGCCGCGTCATCTCGTCCGACAGCGGCACCGAGGTCGGATAGATCCGGTAGAAGCCGTCCTCGCCCCAGTAGTGCAGCACCCGGTCGTCGATGATCGAGAGGATGGCGTCGTTCCTGAGCGAGGGGAAATAGTCGCGCCAGTCCCGGGTCTTCAACCCGGAGATGCGCCGCAGCGCCGCCTCGCCGCTCGTCTCCACCTCCTCGCCGGCCAGCGCCGGCCCGGCCGTCGCCGCCAGTCCCGCGCCCAGCCCCGCGCCCAGCCCCGCACCCAGTGCCAGGCGCGCAAATCCCCGCCGGGTGATCCGCTCGTTCATGCCTCTGCCCTCGTTTCTCGTTGGCCATGGTCGACAATCGCAGGTTGTCCCGCCGCGGGCCTCCGGCGTCAACACACGTCGCCGTGCCCGCGGCGGGGCCGTTTCGTCTATACGTTGTCAATACGCCAGAAAATATCGTGTAATTTCAACATGCTGGTTCGTGGGCACGCGTGCCCCACCGTGCGCGCGCACTTCCCCCCATGCCCGGCCCCGCCTATCATCCCCGGATGGCCGACCTCTTTGACCCCCGCCCGACCGACCGCGCCCCTCCGCCCGAGGCCCCGCGCCCGCTCGCCGACCGGCTCCGCCCGACCCGGATCGCCGACGTGGTCGGCCAGGACCACCTCCTCGGCCCGGAGGGTCCGCTCGGCCGCATGCTCGCCGAGAAGAGCCTCGGCTCCATCGTCTTCTGGGGCCCGCCCGGCGTCGGCAAGACCACCATCGCCCGCCTGCTGGCCGACGCCACCGACCTCGCCTTCGTGCAGATCAGCGCCATCTTCACCGGCGTCGCCGACCTCAAGAAGATCTTCGAGGCCGCGCGCCTGCGCCGCGCGAACGGCCGCGGCACCCTCCTCTTCGTCGACGAGATCCACCGCTTCAACAAGGCCCAGCAGGACGCCTTCCTGCCGCTGATGGAGGACGGCACCATCGTCCTCGTCGGCGCCACCACCGAGAACCCCTCCTTCGAGCTCAACGCCGCGCTCCTCTCCCGCGCCCGCGTCCTCACCCTCAACCGCCTCGACGAGGCCGCCCTCGAGAAGCTCGCCGCCCGCGCCGAGGCCGACCTCGGCCACCCGCTGCCGGTCACGCCCGAGGCCCGCGCCACCCTCGTCGCCATGGCCGACGGCGACGGCCGCTCGCTCCTCAACCTGATCGAGCAGATCGCCGGCGAGACCGGCCCCCTCGACCCCGCCGCCCTCTCCCGGCGCCTCACCCGCCGCGCCGCGATCTTCGACAAGTCCGGCGACAGCCACTACAACCTGATCTCCGCCCTGCACAAATCCGTCCGCGGCTCCGACCCCGACGCCGCCCTCTACTGGCTCGCCCGCATGCTCAAGGGCGGCGAGGATCCCCGCTACCTCGCCCGCCGCATCACCCGCATGGCCGTCGAGGACATCGGCCTCGCCGACCCCGCCGCTCAGCGCCTCTGCCTCGACGCCTGGGCCACCTACGAACGCCTCGGCTCGCCGGAGGGCGAACTCGCCCTCGCCGAGGCGGTGATCTACCTCGCCCTCGCCCCGAAATCGAACGCCGCCTACAAGGCCTTCGGCGCCGCCATGGCCGCCGCCGAGCGCACCGGCTCGCTGGTGCCGCCCAAGCACATCCTGAACGCCCCGACCCGCCTGATGAAGGCCGAGGGCTACGGCCGCGGATACATCTACGATCACGATACCGCCGAAGGTTTCTCCGGACAGGAATACTTCCCGCCGGAAATGCAGCGCGAAAGCTACTATCAGCCCGAGGGAAAAGGATTCGAGCACAACCTGCGCGAAAGCCTTTTGTCTTTTGCCGCTCAGCGCGCTAGGAAGGCGGACAGTGACTGACCCCGCGACCCGGAGGCCCTTCCGATCTCGCCGCAGAGCCTCATCCAGCTCGTCTATGTCAGCGTGTCGGCGCCCGGCCTGACACAGGATGACCTCGATGCCATCGCGCGCTGCTCCGCCGCCAACAACCGCAAGCTCGGCATCACCGGCCTGCTCATCCACCAGGGATGCGTCTTCTCCGGTACGCTCGAGGGACCCGAGCGGCGGATCCTGGCGCGCATGGAAGTCATCATCCGCGACCCCCGCCATTCCCGGGTCCGCGTCCTCCGCGAAGCGCCGATCGCCACGCGCCGCTTCGAGAACTGGAGCTTCGGCGCGCTGCCGCGGATGCGCGAAGGCAGCGAGGCCGGCGAAGGTTTCATCCTCCGACTCGCGCACGGCCCGCGACAGTGATTACTCGGTCTACGCGAACGCGTGATTGACCATCCGAATCGTTTTTGGTTTGGAACGGAACTAAGAGAAACGATCGCGGGGGGAGAGGCATGCGCGGTGTGGGCCCAGGCGGCGATCTCGTCGAGTTCGTGTTCGAATCCCGGGCGGTCGAGAGCCTGGCCCCGGGTATCGCCGCCCGACTCGCGCGCCAGTCCTGGAGCAACAACGTCCGCGCCGGCCTGACCGGCGAGCTTCGCCTGCAGGACGGACGGTTCTTTCAGGTGGTCGAAGGTCGCTGCGACGAGGTCCTGAAGCTCGCGGCGCGCATCCTGACCGACTCGCG
>NZ_CALLYO010000271.1 GCF_937858865.1 uncultured Amaricoccus sp.
GAGGGGTCAAAGTTCGACGCCGATCGGGGGGTAGGATTCCGTGCCGATTGACAGCGCGGATGCCGAGTTGCGCGAGAGCCGCGCGGGCGGGTGCGTCGCCGAAGCGGCCGAAGGCGGTGCGGTCGAGCGCGAGGTAGCCGCGGTGATATTCGAGGACGGCGCCCGGCTCTGCCTGCGCGATCCAGGCGCAGATCTCGATCTCGGTGACGCGGAGTCGGGGATTCGGGATGATCGATGGTTGCGCCATGCGACGTCGCTCCGGAGCTATGCTGCGACTGGGGCCGCTGACCCGCCTGATGCGACGACGCGCTCCGCAGGTGCTGGCGGGAGGGGGAGGAAGCGGAACAGGTCGAGCGGCGGGCGCGCGACGCCGGCCTCGTCGGCACGGAGGCACACGGCCACCTTCCGATAGCCGCCCAAGGGGTCGATGGGATCGCGTGTGCGCCGTTCCATGCACGCAACTTATACGGGAAATCCGAATCTGCAACATTCATTTTTCCCGCACTGGCGGAGTTCGGGATTCCGGATACTCTGAGGCCCATGGAACACGACGAGAAGCAGCGCCTGGCGCGCACCGGCGACGTCTCGAAGGAGGCAGTGTCGTATCGGCTCCGCGCCGCGCGGGAAGCGATCCGGCCCCGTCGCAGCCAGAAGGCAATGGCCGAGGAGTTCGGCGTCGCGATCTCGACCTACGCGAGCTGGGAGATCGGCGACGTCTTTCCCTCGGTGGAGGTCATCCGGCATTTCCGCCGCGAGTACGAGTACACCTTCGACTTCATCATCTACGGCGACTGGCTGCGGCTTCCGGGCGACGTCCAGGAGCGCGTCTTCGACGCCATGCGCGCACTAGAGGCCAAAGCGGATCGAGGATCAGCCAGCCAGACGGTGAGTCGAGGCTGACCCGCGCGATCCGGTGGATCGCCAGGGCGAGACGGATGCGAAGCGGCATGGGAACTCCTGCGCGACGAAGGTGAGCTGTCGTGTCTGCTGATGAACCGCCGATCGCGATCGGTGGCGGCGAGTGACAACCTAAAGCCGCATTCTATTGCTCCGCGCTCTCCTTATGGGCGAGATACAGGGGTCCGAGCGCAGCAGGACACAAGGGCCGGTATGGCGTTCAACGCCCTATGGCGGCGCGGTACGTCGTGAAGGCCTCGCACATCCGGGAAACCAGCCGGAGATCGGTGTCGAACATCGCATTGACCATCGCTCCGGTCGCCGCCGCCGGGTGGTAGAGCCCGTCCGGGTCCCGGATGATCAGTCCGGACTCCTCCAACCGCAGCAGGCCGTCCCGGACGGTGCGCCGCGGCGCCTCGAGGCTGTCGACGATGGACGACTGCCGGGTGCCGCCCTCGATGATCTCGAACGCCAGGATGTGCTGGTTGAGGATCAGGTCGAGCAAGGTCATCGCTCCGGCGCCACGCTTCCGGTAGGCGGCGACACGGCTCACGCGCCCGCCGACCAGAGCGAGGTAGGCCAGCAGGAATGACCGGATTTCCGGAGCGCGCAACTCCGGCCGGAGTTCGTTCAGGTTCAGGCGTTCCGTCATTTCCTCCTCCGCAGATTTTGCGAGATGCCCGATCCGCCGGACACTCGCCAGATGCCAGAGTTTCCGAATCATCATGGATTGACCTTCCAGATTTTCCGTATAACAACCAGAGGGCGAGTTAGGTCAGCCCGGCGGATCAGGCCGGCGGCCTCCCCGCCCGAGCCAATGAGCAGATGAGGCCCCATGAGCACGCCGTCCCCCTCCGTCACGCCCCAGCCCCCCACGGTCGCCTTCCCGCCGCAGGTGATGGAACCACTGCACGCCGAGCTCGCGATCACCTACCTCGGTGCGGTCGTGGGCATGGCCGGGTCGATGCTCGACCTCGCGGTCCAGCACGGGGCTCCGGCCGATGACGCCCAAGAGCAGGCGGCCGCGGCGGTCCGCCGCTCGCTGGTTGAGGCGCCGGAGCTGCTCGCGACGCTCACCGGCCGGCCCTTCGCGGTAATCGTCGAGGAGTTCGTGCGCGGCGCCCGGGTGCCCGCGGCCGACCGCAGCTGCCGCGCTGCCCGGCTTCTCGAGCGCATCATGCAGGCGGCACAGTGATGGCGGGGGACCTGGAGACGGCGGTGCGCCGGGCGGCCTGCTGGGCAACGCGGGGCATGCCGAACATCGGTGCCGGCCTGCTCGCCGGCACCGGGGGCCGGCTGCGCTTCCGCCACGCGGTCGGCGACCTCTGCGCGGACCTGCCCGGTGGCGAGGAAGTCCGCGTCGCCCTGTGCACCCGTAACGAGCGGGTCTTCATCACCCGCATAGACGGCGACTTCAGGGTCACCGCCTCGGCCGACCTGCCGTCGCACCTGGTGGAGCCCGCATCGTGAGCGCCGGCGCATCTCTCGCCGGCGCTCTGGCGTTGGCGTTCGCGCACGGGCCCCTGACCGGGGTCGCGCCGGCGGTGGCCGCCGAGCGCGCGGGACCGATGTTCACGCTGCGGCTCTGCTGGCCTTCCCTCGACGGCTCGGTCGCGCTCGAAGCCCGTGGCGCGACGCTCGACGCCTGCCACGAGAAGATCGCTCGGCAGGTCCTCAGGCTCTGGCCCGAGCTGGAGGAAGCCGCGGAGTGGCTATGATAGCGGCGGCCGGGGCGGCCTCAGCGCGATGAAGCCGCCGCGGGTCCGCTGGAACACCACCGAGGCGCGGGTCGAGCGCTTCGTGCGGCTGGCGCAGCGGCTGGAGCTGCCGGTCTACGGCTTCGAGGTCCACGGGCGCGACGTCACCGTCCTCACCCGCCCCCGCGAGGACGCGCCGGCGGCGCCCCAGCCGGAGGCCGACCCCGTCGCACGCTGGTTCCGCGACAACGCGGCGGGCGAACCGCAAGTGGCCAGAATGCGGAAACCCAAATGAATCCCGTCCCTTATTGCCTTGCTAGTTCGCGGGAACCGAGCGTCCGTGTCCGTTGGGGAACGGGGGAATAGCTCATGCCGGCACGCTACGACACCATCATCGTCGTCCGAAAGAAGAACGCCAAGGGCGACGAGGTCGAGTACCATACGGTCGGCCGAAGGGGCCCGAGAATCTGGCGCACGGGCGAGCCGAACCCGCCGGGAACGCCGGGCTATCAGGCCGCGTTCGATGCGGCGATCGGCCTGCGGGCGGTGACCGAGCCGCCCGCGACCGGCCACGGCTGGAGCACCCTGAACGACCTGCTCGACGCCTATGAGCGATCGCGCGAGTTCTGCCGCCTCGCCCCGCGCACGAGGGCCGACTACCTGAAGGGGCTGGTCGATGTGCGGGGGCGCTACGGCAGCGCGCCGCTCGGTGTCGTCAACAGCGTCGCGCTCAAGGGCAACGTGCTCGACTGGATCGAGATGCGCTGGGCGGGCAAGGCCGCCGACAAGCGCCTTGACCCGTTCAAGTTCGCGCTCAGTTGGGCCACGGGGCGCCATCCCGAGCGGGTGCCGGTCAACTACCTGCACGGCATCCCGCGCTTCTACGAGGGCGCCGACCGCGCCGAGATCATCTGGGAGGATGCCGAGGTCGACCTGTTCTGCCGCCGGGCCCCCGAGGCGCACGCCGACGCGGTGCGGCTCGCACGGGAGACGGGCCTGCGCATCGGCGACCTCGTCGAGCTCGAACGCAGCGAGATCAAGCGAGCGCCGGACGGTAGCCGCGCGATCATCCTGCGCCCGAACAAGCGGCGGCGGCGCATCGTCAACATGCCGCTCACCCCCGCCGCCGAGGCCATCATCGACAAGGCGCCGATCTCACGCCGCCTGATCCTGAAGCCGATGCGGGCGGACGCATGGGACCCAGCCCGGCTCTCGCGCGAGGTTCGCGAATACGCCACCGAGTACGAGATTCGCCGGGAACTCCGGTTCAACGACCTGCGCGGCACCAAGGTGACCGAGATGGTGTGGGCAGGCGTCAGCGTGCCCGACCTCGCCATCCGCATCGGCTGGAAGATCGAGACCGCCGCGAAGATGCTCGGTGTCTACGCCGCGCTGAATCCGGGCCGGGCAATGGTGGTGGCGCTCCCGGCGCCCGCCAGGCTGGACGGCGCCTCCAGCTGAGGCGCACCTGTACGGCCGTCACCGAGTTAAGGCAGCGAGGCGACGTCTTTGCGCTCGTTGCAAGTGGCGGAGAGCAGGCATTCGGATTGCGACGGCGGCAACTCATGACTTCCGCGGCATAGCAAAGCGGTTGCGCAGCCAGGAGGCGGGGGAAGCTGCTGGGCCGGACCGAGCTCTCGGTCTCGCTGATCTCCTTCCGGCTCGGTTACACGTCCCCGGCGAACTTCGCGCGCCTTCCGGTCGGTCACTGGGCTCAGTCCGCGCGAGTACCGACGCAACCACTCGTAGCATCGAGTTTTTTCGCGCGCTGGCGGAAAATGATTAGCGCGGGAAACTCCCTACTCCTAATCTGCGCCGGCGGTCCTTTCTGCGTCGGAACCGCAACCGCAAGCACGCGGGACCGCGCTGGCCGAGGGCCAGTGCGCCAGAACGACGGGGGATCATGATGCAGCACCTTTCGGCGCGGAGGCGTGCGGCGCTCTCGGTGAGCGCGCTCGCGCTGATGCTCGGCACGGCGGCGATGGCCCAGGACCGGCACGCCTTTTTCGGCGAGACGCACGTCCACACGAGTTGGTCGTTCGACGCCTACATCTTCGGCAACCACGTCACCGGCCCCGCCGAGGCCTACAAATACGCCAAGGGCGAGCCGATCCCGCATCCGCTCGGCTACGACGTGAAGATCACCACGCCGCTCGACTGGATGGGCGTGACCGACCACTCGGAATACGCGGGCGTGGTGCGGCTCTCCAACGACCCGAGCTCGCCGATCAGCAAGCTGCCGATCGCCTCGCAGCTGAAGGTGAAGGACGCCGCCGACATCCAGCGGATCTATCTCTGGCTCGGCACTAGCATGATCGAGATGAAGCCGGTCGAGGCGCTGGTGCAGCCGAGCATCTCGGACACCGTCTGGAAGGCGAACAACGACGCGGCGAACGCAGCGAACGAGCCGGGCAAGTTCACCGCCTTCTGCTCCTATGAATGGACGTCGAACCCCGACTTCCGCAACATGCACCGCAACGTCTTCTTCAAGGACTGCGCCAAGGTGCCGGACCGGCCGTTCAGCTCGCTGGAGAGCCAGGCGCCGGAGGATCTCTGGGACTGGATGGACAAGCAGCGCGAGGCCGGCAACGAGCTGCTGGCGATCTCGCACAACGCCAACCTGTCGGGCGGGCTGATGTTCCCGACCGAGGTCGACTTCAAGGGCCGGCCGATCGACCAGGCCTGGGCCGACTCGCGCGACCGCAACGAGCGGCTGACCGAGATGAAGCAGATCAAGGGCCAGTCCGAGACGCACCCGCTGCTCTCGCCCAACGACGAGTTCGCCAATTTCGAGGTCTTGAACTACCTGCTCGGCGACCCGCAGGGGCAGTTCGTCACCCTCGCCGGCAGCTACATCCGGCAGGCGCTGAAGGACGGCGTCGCGATGCAGGGGGCCGAAGGCTACAATCCCTTCAAGACCGGCGTCGTCGGCGGCTCGGACTCGCACAACACCGCCGTCCCCTACCGTCAGGAGAACTTCTTCGGCGGGCACGCCCGGCTCGACGGCACCGTCAAGGAACGGATGGGCGGGCACAACTTCGCCGGCATGGACGTGCGCTTCGAGAACCCGGCCGGCCTGACCGGCATCTGGGCCGAGGAGAACACCCGCGCCTCGCTCTTCGACGCGATGCAGCGCAAGGAGACCTTCGCCACCAGCGGGCCGCATATCCGCATCCGCATGTTCGGCGGCTGGGACTATGCGCCCGACATGACCGTCAATGCCGACTGGGTGCAGGCGGCCTACCAGGGCGGCGTGCCGATGGGCGGCGACCTGAAGCCGCGCGGCGGCGACAACGCGCCGACCTTCGTCGTCGAGGCGGTGAAGGATCCGACCTCCGGCAACCTCGACCGCATCCAAATCGTCAAGGGCTGGGCGAAGGACGGCCAGTCGTTCGAGAAGGTCTATGACGTGGTCTGGGCCGGCGAGCGCACGCCGAGCCCCGTCGACGGCAAGGTGCCGGCCATCGGTTCGACGGTCGATATCGCCAACGCGACCTATACCAACGACATCGGCTCGGTGCAGCTGACCGGGACCTGGACGGACCCGGATTTCGACCCCTCGCTCGACGCCTTCTACTACGCCCGCGCGCTGGAGATCCCGACGCCGCGCTGGACGACGATCCAGGCCAAGGAACTCGGCATCGCCCCTCCCGAGATGGTGGCGGCGACCGTGCAGGAGCGGGCCTGGTCCTCGCCGATCTGGTACACCCCCGCCGGCGACGCCCGCGGCGTCGCGACCGGGCGCACCGTCGCATCGCTGAAGGAAGGCGGCGCGACCCAGCTCACCACCGACGAGCTGAACCAGCTCATCGCCGGCCGCTTCACCTGGGTCAGGAACACCGTCACCGGCGGCGTCTACAAGATCCAGTGGTCGAAGGAAGGGCAGATGCTGATCATGAACGTCGATCCGCGCATCCCGCAGCCCTCGGAGGTCGGCGACATCGCCCAGGGCTCCTACCTCGGCCATTCGACCGCCTACCAGATCCGCGACGACAGGATCGTGACGAACTTCGGCAACCGCGAGTACGACATTGCGGTCTACAAGGTGGCAGGCGGCGCGGCCGGCGGGGCCGCGAAGGCCGAGGGCTACGTCGCGGCGCGCTCGAACGAGTTCGGCTTCGCCAACTACGAGCTGATCCCGGCGCCCGTCTTCCTCGGCACCGAGGTCAAGGACGCGGTGGTCCCGACCGGACCGGTCGCGCACCCGTGACCCGAACCCTTGCCGCAGCGGCGGCGCTGGCGATCCTCGCGGCCGCGGGCGCCGGGCCGGCGGCCGCCTGCGCGATCTGCCTCTCGGCGGTGTCGGTCAGCGCCGCCGACGAGCTCGACGCCGCCGACCGGGCCGTGCTCGCGGCGCCGGAGGGGGACGGGTTCAGCGTCGTCGCCGTGCTGAAGGGCGACGGCGCGGAAGGCGAGGCGATCCCGGCCTCGGCCCTCCTGCCGGCGCCCGCGCCAGGCCTCGCGCTCCTGCTTGTGCACAACGCCTTCACCGGCGGTTGGAAGAGCCTCGGCGCCGCCTTGCCTGAAAGCGCCGGCTGGCTGCGGCAGGTGGCGAACGCCCCGGCGCTCGCGCCCGACCCCGAGCATCCGCATCAGGCCGCAGCGGGGCCGGCCCTCGACGCGCGGCTCGCGCTGGCGCTTCCGCGGCTCGAGGACGCCGACCCGATGGTGGCGGAACTCGCCCACGACCAGGTCGCGCTCGCCCCCTACGCCGCGCTCCCGGCGCTCGCCGACGATCTCGACGCGGCGGAGATGCGCGGCTTCGTCGCCGCGCCGGGCGTCGGCTCGCGGCGCCCGGTCTACATCCTGCTGCTCGGCGCCGCCGGCGGCCCCGAGGACGCCGCGGCGATCGAGGCCCGGCTCGACGCCGGCCGGCGGGCGCATGACGCGACCGACCTGGCGGCGCTCATCGCCGCTGATCTCGAGCTGCGCGGACCGGAGCGCCTGCCCTGGGTCGAAGCGACCTATCTCGCCGACCGCGGGCGCGACCTCGCCGAGATCGAGGCGGCGCTGGCGGCGCTCGTGGTGCAGGGCGACGCCGACGCCACCGTGCCGCGGGCCGACATCGTCGCGGCGTTCCGCCGCTTCATCCGCGCCCGGCCGGGGATGGCGGGTTTCGTCGCGCCCGAGCTTGCGCACTGGCAAGCCTGGGAGGCGAGCGGCGACTATGCGGCGCTGATCGAAGCCGGCGCGGTGCGGGATCCGGCCGAGGAATTCGCGATCCGCAGCTACCTCGCACAAAGCCCCGACCCGGCGGCGAAGGCGGCGCGGTCGCAATGCCCCCGCCCGAGACCCCGCCCCCGCCGCGCCGGCTCGCGGCGCGCCTCCTGCGCGACCCGCTGCTGCACTTCCTAGTCGCCGGCCTCGCGCTCTTCGTCGCCTACGACGCCTTCGCGCCCGAGGCGCAGCCTGCGGCCGATCCGATGCGGATCGAGCTGACCGCGGACGACATGAAGCAGCTGGCGCTGGCGCAGGTCGCCCAGGGCTTGCCCCTGCCCGACGGGCGGCAGCTCCAGGCCCTCGCCGAGCAGCGGGTGATGCAGCGCATCCTCGCGCGCGAGGCGGCGGCCTTCGGTCTCGACCGCGACGACGACGTTATCGAGCGGCGGCTGGCGCAGAAGATGGACTTCCTGCTCGCCGACCTGTCGCAGCTGAACCCGCCGACCCGCGACGAGCTCGCCGCCTGGTACGCCGACCATGCCGCCGAGTTCACCCAGCCGGCGCGGGCGAGCTTCCGCCATGTCTACTTTTCGCCCGACGGCCTGGGCGGCGCCGCAGCCGAGGCCGCCGCCGCCGCGGCGCTCCCGGCCATCGCCGGCCTGCCGGCTTCCTCGCCCGCCCTCGCCGGCGTCGGCGACCGCTTCATGTTCCAGGACTACTACGGCGGCCGCACCGCCGAGGCGGTCGGCAAGGAGTTCGGCCCGGAGTTCGCCGCGGCGGTCTTCGCCGAGATGCCGGGCACCTGGGCGGGGCCGATCCGCTCCGGCTACGGCTGGCACCTCGTCCACCTCGACAGCCTCGAGCCGGCGCGCGTGCCGGCGCTCGACGAGATCGAGGCCGACGTCCGCGCCGCCTGGACCAACGCGCGCTACAAGGAGATCCGCGAGCGCGCCGAGGACGACATGCGCGCCCGCTATACCGTGGTGATCCCCGACCTCGACCCCGCCGACCTCGGCCTCGCCGCGCCGCGCGGGGCCAGCGCACCGGGCGCGGGGCTCGGCCAGTGATGCTCCGCGCGATCCTCGCCCTTCTCGCCGCCCTGCTCCTGGCGACCGGAGCGCGGGCGCACGAGGTAAGGCCCGCCTATCTCCAGATCGACCAGACCGGCCCCGACCGCTACGCGGTGATCTGGCGGACGCCGCAGCTCTCGGGGATGCCGCTGCCGGTCGTGCTCGCCCTGCCGGACGACGTGCGCACGATCAGCGGGCCGGGGACGCAGGAGATGCCGGGCTCGACGATCGAGCGGCGGATCGTCGAGGCGCCGGGCGGGCTCGCGGGCAAGCGCATCGACTTCGTCGGGTTGCAGGCGACGATCACCGACGTGCTGGCGCGCGTTACCCTCGACGGACGGACGACGACGACGATGGTGCGGCCGTCGCAACCCTGGCTGAAGATCGCGGGCGAGCAATCGACGCTCGAACTTGCCGCGACCTATGTGCGCAACGGCATTGAGCACATCCTCTTCGGCTTCGACCACCTGCTCTTCGTCGCCTCGCTGATGCTGATCGTCCGCGACTGGCGGGTGATGGTGAAGACCATCACCGCCTTCACGGTGGCGCATTCGATCACGCTGGCGCTCGCGACCTTCGGCCTCGTCACTCTGCCCGCGAAGCCGGTCGAGGCGATGATCGCGCTGTCGATTATGCTCGTCTGCGTCGAGGCGGTGCGGCTGCGGCGCGGCGAGACCAGCCTCGCCACCGACTGGCCCTGGCTCGTCGCCTTCGCCTTCGGGCTGCTGCACGGCTTCGGCTTCGCCGGCGCCCTCGTCGATCTCGGCCTGCCGAGCGCCGACATTCCGCTGGCGCTCCTCTTCTTCAACATCGGCGTCGAGATCGGCCAGCTCCTGTTCATCGCGGCGATCCTGGCGGTGGCGACCTCGATTCGCCGCATCTTCGCCGTCCCGCGCCACGCCCCGGTCGCCGCCGCCTACGCCATCGGCATTGTCGCCTCGTTCTGGTGCTTCGGCCGGCTCGACGCGATGTTCTTCTGAAGGAGACCTCCACGGATGACGAGAACGCTTCGCCACGCGATCCTGTCCGTCGCCCTTCTTGCTGCGGGGCCGGCGCTCGCCCACACCGGCGCCGGGGGCGACATCGGCGGCTTCGGCAGCGGCTTCCTGCACCCGATGCTCGGGCCCGACCATGTCATCGCCATGGTGGCGGTCGGCCTCTGGGGCGTCTTCCTCGGGGCACCGGCGATCTGGGTGCTGCCGATCGTATTTCCCCTCGTCATGGCGCTCGGCGGCGCCTTCGGGATGATCGGCGTGCCGCTGCCGGCGGTCGAGACCGGGATCGCCCTCTCCGCCGTGGTTCTCGGCCTCTGCGTGCTCCTCGCGCTGAAGCCGCCGCTGCCCGTCGCCGCGGTGATCGTCGGCGCCTTCGCGATCTTCCACGGCTACGCCCACGGCACCGAGATGCCCGAGGCCGCGTCCGCGGTCTCCTACGCCCTCGGCTTCGTCATCGCCACCGGCCTCCTCCATCTCGCCGGCATCCTTTTCGGCGGCCTCGCCCGCTGGGATGCCGGCCGCATCGCGGTCCGCACCGCCGGCGGGCTGATCGCACTCGCCGGCGGGGCATTTCTGACCGGCCTCGCTTGAGGCGCGCCGCCACCGCGGGCCTCGTCCTCCTCCCGGCCCCCGCCGCCGCCCACGGGATGCTGCAGGGCGTCGGCGACGTCTACGCCGGGCTGCTGCACCCGCTGGTCGTCCCGGCCGAGGCGCTCGCCCTCGTGGCCGCCGCCCTGCTGCTCGGCGCCTCCGGCCGCGCGGCCTGCCGCGCCGGCCTGCCCGTCCTCGCGGCGGGGCTTGCCCTGGGCCTCGCCCTCGGCCGGTTCGCGCCTCCGTCCCTCGCAACCCCGGCGCTCCTCGCGACCGCCTTTCTCGCCGCCGCCCCCGTCACCGCCGGCCTCCGCCTTTCGCCGCCGCTGGCCGCCCTCATCGCCGCGCTCGCCGGCCTCGCCGTCGGGATAGACGCCCAACCCGACCCCGGAACCCTTCGCCAGACCCTCACCGCCGCCGCTGCGACGCTCTTCGGCGCCACCGCCATCGCCGTCATCGTCGCCGCGCTCGTCCTCGGGCGCGAGCAAAGCTGGCAGCGGATCGCCGTGCGCGTGGCGGCCTCATGGATCACCGCCAGCGCGATCCTTTATTTCGCGTGGCTCGCCACTTCCGCGCCGACCTGAACCTGAACCGCGCGAGGCTTGGAGGCCTTGCAGGAACACTGACGGCACATCCACGCTGTGCGTGAAGTGGCTTTCGGAAGCGGCAGTGAAAGGAGACCGTCTCGCACCGGCTGGTCCGGTCGGGATTGGTGGGCGGAGTGGGGCACCTCGAAGCACCGGTAGGTGGCTGCTCGCACGCTGCTCCCGCTGTGCGCGGGCAAAGCCGCAGTTCTTCAGAGCGGGAGTCCGTTGGTGCTCCGGGCGGCAGGCGTTCACCACCGGAAGGACCGCCGATCCGACAAGGAAATCAAGCACCCTCGCCCGGACGACCGGAACTCAACCAGAACGGGACGTGAACTGCGAGGGCAGAAAAAGGGCAGAAAATGGCGGAGCGAACGAAACGTGCCCGCAACTTCTCTTGTGATTTCAGGATGTTAGGCTGGCTGGGGAACCTGGATTCGAACCAGGACTAACGGAGTCAGAGCCCAACACTAGCCTTTGAATTCTTTTGACTATTTCAGCAAACGTTTGCAAACGGCACTACCGAGCGTACCCCAAGCGGACACTCCGGCTGACACTTGCGCTTGCGCGTTTCGACGATGAGAACAACGGTCTCGTGATCCTGCGTTGAGGTTGTCCTGAAGGTGAAGCGGTCCTCTACCCATTTTCCATCTGTCGCGAGAAAGCTCCCGTTGGCCGTCCTGAGCGAAGGCCCCCCGGTCATCTCGGTGACTGCGCTGGCCGGCCTGTCCGGAGCGGTGCGAGAGCTGTTCGGCGACAAGGTGCTCCGGCAGGCGAAACATGCGGCGATGCTCGACATCGAGATGATCGAGGATCAGGAATGCTTCATCCCGCAGCTGAGCATGACGGCCTTTCTTGAGACCATCGAGCGGCGCTCGGGCGAGGAGCACTTCGGATTGCTCGTCGCGCCTCACGTCACCCTGGCCAACTACGGCTGGTGGGGTCGCTATGTCCTCGCGGCCGAGGATCTCGGCGCGGCCATCGCACGCGCGGTTTCCACGCTCCGCTACCACAGCACCGGCGACCGGATGGAGATCGCACGCGAGGGCGAAGTGGCGCGTCTCAGCTACTTCAACGCCGAGCGCGGACAGCCCGGTTACCTCTCCATCGCCTGCGGCACCGCGGCTGCGATGATCAGCCTCTTCCGCGCGTTCCTTCCCCCCGACTGGCGCCCGCGACGGATCGAGCTGGACGTTCCCAGATCATGGGCGGCCTCCCGATTCGAGGAGACCTTCTCCTGCCCGGTCGAGTTCGACGCCGGCGCCGTGTCCGTCTGCTTCGATGGAGATCTGCTCGACCGTCCGGCGACGAGGCGGACGGAGCTCGACGTCATCACCATCGAGGATGTGGCGCGCGCCCGCCTGGGACCCGAGAGGATCGACAGTTTCAATGGGGTCGTCCTCGGGCACATCTGGGCACAGGTTCTGGCGGGAGAGGTGTCGGCCGACAGCACCGCCCAGGCGCTCGGGACGAGCGTGCGCTCGCTCCAGCGCGCGCTTCACCGCGATGGCGCCGAGTTCCGCGATCTGGTGAGCATGGTCCGGGCAACGCGCGCCAAGGAGCTGCTGAAAGGAACCAGGTCCTCCATCACCGATATCTCGATACAGCTCGGTTACTCGGCGCCTGCGAACTTCGCGCGCGCGTTTCGCAAGGCGACCGGACTGGCGCCGCAGGATTTCCGGAGGCGGGTCGCGCCGAGCGGGTAGCGCGTCAGCGCATCGAGACATCAAACGCCGTCAAACGATCGCCGCGCCTACATCTTGCGGTGCGCGAGGGCGGACAGCGGGAGATCGACGGTCAGGAAAACGCTGCCGCCCTCGGTCCGGTTCTGCACGCCGAACTCGTAGTAGCCGCGGAGGTTGGCGTAGATCGTCGTCCCGCCGGCGTCGAAGTTGTAGCCGACCTGTGGTCCGACGGCGAAGGTCCGGCTCTCGACATTGCCGAACGCCTCCGGCTGGCCCTCGTCCGGCGTGAGTTGCAGGTAGGCGTAGCCGACTGCGCCGACGAAGAGCTGCTGGTTCAGGAAGCGCGAGACGCCGATGTCGAGGTGCGAATCGATGCCGCTCGTGTAGTCCGTGTCGGGGTTCTCGAAGTTGTAGGTCAGCCCGGCGGTGGCCGAGAATTCCCAGCCCGTCTTGGTGTTCAGGTAGGTATACGACCCGCCGGCATCGACGGCGGCATGGCCGAGCCCGAGGTTCGACAGCCGGTCGGGATCGTAGGCGCCGACCGGAATGTTGCCGGTCAGGTAGGTCATCCAGTTGTGCACGCCCTTGCTCCAGAAGAGCTGCGCCATCGGATAGAGGTCGCCGAAGCCGCTCGCCTCGTCGGCGCGGCTCGCGGCGTGCGCGCCGAGCCCGACGTCGGCGGAGGTCCGGCTCCATCCGGGGAAGAAGGTCAGCGAGAAGCTCGGACGTGCCCCGAGGAAGGTGGAGTGCGGCGTCCATGTCGGGGTGAGGAACTGCGCGGCGAAGTCGCTGTCGAGACCGAAGCTCGCCTGGCCGCCGCGGTTCAGCGCCTTGGACGCCCCGGCGCTCCCGGAATAGTAATAGGTCTGCATCGGCAGCGAGAACCCGGGGTCCGGCGCGATGGCGGCGAAGCTCGCATACTGCCCGGGTAGCCAGAAGCTCACGCCGCCCTCGTCGGCCAGGGCCACGGTCGCCGCGAAGGGCAGGGCGACAAGGCCGGCAAGCACCGTGTCCCGCGAGCCCTTCCCGAGGTTCATGTCGCGGGCAGGGCGTTCTCGGGTGGCTCGCCGAACGTCATGTAGTGACACCTTCTTCACGGCTCTGCGCGAGGGAAGAAAGTCCGACGAGGCCGATCGTTCGCAAGCGGCGGCCGGGCCGTCCGAGCGGCTTGCGCACCTTCTACGGTCTCTCTTGCCGATAACCCGTATCCGGCCTCCGACGGCCGCGGCGCCGCGCATCCCCCGCTATTTCACCAGCTCGATCTCGCTCGGCCGCCAGGACTTGTCGAAGAACGACGGGAGCGGGCTGTAGAGCCGCAGGATGGTGAACCAGCCCTTCTCGGGATCGGTCTGGATCCAGTTGCCGCGCGCGACTCCTTCCGGCTGGGTGGGGCCGAAGTAGACCGTCGTGGCGCCGTCGCCGTCCGCCTCTGCCGCGGGCGAAGGGTAGCTCTGGCTGCCGGCACGCGGGTACTTCTGCGGCGTTTGCAGCATCGAGCGCGTCTGGTTGTCGTAGAGGGTGAAGGACCAGAAGGCGGCCGCCGGGACGTCCCTCGGCAGGGTCACCTTGTAGGTTTTCGCGCCGTCGAAGGGCTCGCCCTTGGAATCGAGGAAGCCCATCAGATACTGCGAGCCGACGCCGGGAATCCGCATGATCATGCCCGGCGAGTCGAGCGTGTAGGCGTAGTAGAAGGCCGTCCGCGAATCGAGGGTGCGCGCCCCGGTCGGCGGCAGCGGCTTGAACACGCCGTCCTCGAAGAGCGGCGGTGGCGTCTCGAAGAAGGCGCCGCCTTCCCACAGCATGCTGCCCCAGTGCGAGCCCTCGTAGTAGGCCCAGTCCGGGTGCTTCATGGCATAGCGCCAGTTGAGCGCCCGGCCCGTCGCCTGCCCGACCGCCGCCGCATCGGACAGGATCTTCTTCATCCGCTCGTCGGGTTCGAACTTCTTGCCATGCACGATGCCGATCGCCGCGAGCTGGCCGGCCAGCTCCACGTCGTAGCTGGTGGCGGGCTCGTTCTGGACGTTCTCGTCGATGAGCTCGAAGAAGCCGATGTCGCTCGGCGGGATCGTGTTGAACGAGCGCCCCGAAGCCTCGATGAACGTCGTTTCGGGGATCTCCGGCTCGCCGGCGATCCGCACCGTCCCGTCGAGCGCCTGGGCGATGCTGGAGCCGTAGGCGCCCGGCCGGTAGGGGTAGATCTTCATCGTGCGCTTGATGTTCTCGACGGCCGGTGCCGGGTCGTTGTCGACCAGGTTGGCGCGGGCGGCATAGAGCGCGAAGTTGGTCTTGGAATGGGCGATGAAATAGCCGCCCTCGGGCAGCGGGCCGTCATAGTCCGGGCCAACGATCAGATACTTTCCGCCGAGCCCTCGGTCCGGCCCGGGCGCGCCGATGTCGACGATCCAGGAGAACCACATGTCATTGATGGTGCCGATGCCGCCCGATGGCTGCTCGACCACCACCGGGCCTTTGCTCAGGTCGAGCCCGGACATGTAGTAGACGGTGTCGGCGTTAGCCGTCAGGAACAGCGACTCCGAGTCCATCAGCTCGGAGAAGATGACGACGTCGCCGGGCTTCGCGCCGATCTCCTCGAAGCCCTTGACGAGGGCGAGCGCGGAGGCGCCGCGGAAGCTGTTGTTGTAGACGTTGAGCGCATTGGTGAAGTCGAGGGTGTCGTAGACGTTCGCCGCGGTTTCCGCGGTCGGCGCGCCATCGTGGAAGTCGAGCGTGCCGGCCCGTGTCGCGATCGAGTCGGGCGCCGAAAGCGTTTTGATCGTCTCGGCGGACACGTCGGCGTAGGCGGGGCCGAGGCCTATGGCCAAGGCGACGCCGCTGATGAATGTCAGGCGAATCACAGTTTCGAGTCCTTTCGTGGTTGGTTCCGGTGTGGTGCGGGCCAGCGGCTTCGTCGCGCGCGGCCAGCTCTCCTCGAGTCACTTCGGGAAGAGCAGCGTCATCTGGAAGCGCGCGCCCCAGTCGTCCGCCCCACCTTCGGGCGACTCCGCCCAGTAGCGGGCGCCGAGGGTGAACTGCACCGGCAGCCGGTGGATCTTCACGATCTGGCCGACCGTCGCGTTGATCGGCACCGACCATTCCGCGTTCTCCCAGTCGTAGGTCGACTCGGTGTTGAGCGTGAACGAGGTCGCCTTGTGAGTGGTGAAACTCACGAAGGGCTGGAGGAAGGTCGCCGAGATGTCGCCGTCCTCGCTGTCACCGGTCAACGACCAGATGTGATTGGCGAGCCCGCCGACCGTCCAGCCGTCGCGCTGCACCAGAGCCACGCCGGTGACGCCGGCGCCCCACTGGTTTGTGGCGATATGGTCGGTGGCGGTTGGCAGCAGGAAGACCGGGCCGACGCCCCAGATCAGACCGTCCCGGGTCGGCTGCTTCGGCGAGAAGAAGAAACTCTGGGTGGTGGCGCCGAACCCGAACTGCGAGCCCTCGCCGGGGATCACCCCGTCCTGGCTGTAGATCGGCACGATTGTGCGCGAGATGAGGTTCCAGTTCTGGCCGATCGAGATCGGGATCACCGGCTGAAAGTTGAGATAGTACTGATCCCCGTCGCCGTCGTAGAAGCCGCCATTATAGTTGAACTGGAACGGCACGCTGATCAAATCCGCCACCGGATTCGAGAGCTTCTTCGCCAGCTCGACGCTTCCGCCGGAATTCGCCGCGTGCTCGGCGGCTGTCTGAGCCGATGCCACGGTAGCGACCGCCAGCAGGGCGCCGGTCGTCGCTGCGAAAAGTCTGAGGTTCTGCATTGCTGGTTCGGTCTCCTACGTCGTGCGGGGACGCGGGACCGCCTCGGACCCGCTCCACGAAGTATGATTGCGGCTTTCGGGGCGCACCCTATTCGACCCGCTCGACATCCGGCATGGTGAAAGCCTTGCTCCAGAAGCGGTCGTCGCCGCTGTAGATGCGCATAACCGCGGCCGGCTTCTTGCCTTCGGTGGGGATCCAATTCGCCTCCATCCTCGGCGGACTCGCCTCGTCGGGTGTCAGATCTTGCGCGCTGGCGGGGCACACCGACGGCGAGGCCGAGGGGTGCGAGGGCGGGCCAGTCGCATGGTGACTTCCATGGGTGGCAGGCTCAATGGCATGGCGGGTACGGCGGATACCCGCAGAGCGGACGCGCATAGGCGTCGGCCGCCGCCGCGGCGCCGGCATACCAGGCGCTGCGATAGGCAGTGCGCCGGGCGACGCCGGCATAGGACAGCGGCGTCAACGGCCGGCCGATGATGTCGATGAAGACCGCCGCCGGCCCCGCCGCGCCGGTCAGGTCGCCCTCGAGAACCTCGACGGCGAAGGTCAGGTCGCTGGCCTGCATCTGCGGCGCGCTCAGCACCACCACTGCGTCGCGGACGTTGTCGTCGGTCTCGCCGAAGACCGAGACCGTGGCGTTGGGCGGGTCGGCGGCGAAGCTGTCGGGATAACTCGGGTTCCACTCGTCGAGCAGTGTGCTCGTCAGCGCGTGCCCCGCGGCGCGCACCGGCCGGTCGGCGAAGACGATGGCGTTGGCGGCGACATCCTTCAGTGTCAGCGTCCCGCCCTCGAGGATCGCGCCGCCCGCGTTCATCACGATCAGCGAGGGCACCACCTCCGGCCGTGCCTGGCCGATGGTCTTCTGCAACGGCACGTGCGGCGGCGCGGCCTGCGCAGACGCAAGGCTCGGCGGTCCGACCAGCGCGAGAGCCAACAAGAGCCGTACCGCAGTTGCTTTGACGATTGCCGTCATGACCTGTCTCCACAGGATTCTGCCGCCCGAGGTGAGGCCGCTTTCGCCCGGACCGGACCATGAGACGACGATCGGACCATTCGGATGCCCGATCTGAATGGCTGCCTTGGCCAAGCCGCTTACGCGTGATTTGGTCGGCTGGCTAATCATTTTCCGCCAATCTGCGGAATTCCTGTTCCGCTGTCGTCAAGACTTCGCTGAAGGAGGAGGCGGGCCGACGGACCGGCAGAACAACGGGCGCGCCTGCCGTTTCGGATCTGCATCGCCGCCGGAGCACGACCGAGGTCGTCCCGTCAGGTTGAAGAGCGTGTCCGCGGCCCCACCCGTGGAGCCGGCCGACAATCGACGGTCATTGCGCAGTGCAGGAGTCCGTTGGTGGTCCAAGCCCCAGGTGCTCACCACCGGAAGGACCGCAGATCCGACAAGGAAATCAAGCATCCTCGACCGGGCGCCGGGAACTCAACCAGAACGGGACGAGAACGGCGAGGGCAGAAAAAGGGCAGAAAAAGGGCAGAAAATGCCGGAGGGAACGAAATGCGTCCGCAACTTCTCTTGTGATATCAGGATGTTATGCTGGCTGGGGAACCTGGATTCGAACCAGGACTAACGGAGTCAGAGTC
>NZ_CALLYO010000272.1 GCF_937858865.1 uncultured Amaricoccus sp.
CTCCCGGCCCGGCGGCGAGACCGAAGGCGGTCGCGGCCGCGGCGCCGACCACGAAGCAGCCCTCGAAGCCGAGATAGCCGAAGCCGGAACGCCACGCCACCACGGTCCCGAGCGCGATCAGCGCGAGCGGCGCCGCCTTGACCAGCGAGAAGCCGAAGCCCCGCCAGGTGCCGAACGCCTCGCCGAAGAGCGTGGCGAACGCATCGACGGGATTGGCGCCGACCATGGTGAAAAGCAGGCCGCCAAGCAGCAGCGCGGCGGCAAGGGAGAGGCCCACGCTAAGGAGAAAGATTCCGGGGCCGTCGGCCGGAGGGTTCCGGCGCTCGAGAAATCGCGACATCGCTCTATCCCACCTCAACGGGCCGGCGCCCGGCCATCATCAGCCCGATCGTCTCCGGGCTCGCCTCCCCCGCCGGCAGGATGCCGACGATGTGGCCTTCGAACATCACCGCGATCCGGTCGGCGAGGTTCAAGATCTCCTCCAGTTCCGCCGATATCAGCAGGATCGCCTTGCCGGCCGCCCGTTGCGCCAGCAGTTCCGCCCAGACGGTCTCGATCGCGCCGACATCGAGCCCGCGCGTCGGCTGCTCGACGACGAGCGCCATGGGCTCGCGCATGATCTCGCGGGCGAGGATCAGCTTCTGCAGGTTCCCGCCGGAAAGCTTGCCGGCGGGGAAGTCGAGCCCCGCGGCCCTGACCCCGAACCGGCGCACCAGCTTCGCCGCGTGGCGGTGGATCGCCGCGTCGTCGCGCACAAGGCCCCCGAGGCGCGCCAGTCGCCACTGGTCGCCGAGCGAGGCGTTGTCGGCGACAGAGAGCTCCGGCACAGAGCCGACGTGCCGCCGGTCGGCGGGAATATAGGCAAGCCCGAGTCCGCGACGCTCGGCGGTCGTCAGGCCGGAGATATCTGTCCCGTCGAGCCGGATCGCCCCCTGCTCGGCGTCGCGCAGGCCGAGCAGGGTCTGCGCGAGCTCGGGCTGCCCGTTCCCGTCCACGCCCGCGACGCCGAGGATCTCGCCCGCGTGCACGTCGAGGCTGACGTTGGAAAGCCGCAGCAGCCCGGCGCCGTCGTGCGCCGTGAGCCCCTCGACGCTCAGGACGGCCCGCCCGGGGCGCTGCGGGGTCCTGACCGCCTTCAGCTCCACGTCGCGGCCGACCATCAGGCGCGCCAGTTCCCGCTCGGAGGTCGCGGCCGTCTCGACGCACGCGGTGACGCGCCCGTCGCGCATCACCGTGACGCGCGAGGCGATGTCCATGATCTCGTGCAGCTTGTGGGTGACGATGATGACGGATCGCCCCTCGGCGGCGAGCGCCCGCAGGACGGCGAAGAGCCCGTCCTTCTCCTGCGGGGTAAGGACCGCCGTCGGCTCGTCGAGGATCATCAGGCGGGCGTCCCGATAGAGCAGCTTCAGGATCTCGACGCGTTGCTGCACGCCGATCGGCAGGTGCTCGATGAGCGCCGATGGATCGATGGCGAGGCCGTGCCGCTCCGAGAGCGCGCGCACCCGCGCCGACGCGCCGTCGAGGTCGAGCCTTCCGCCCAACCTGCCGCCGTCGAGGCCGAGCACGATGTTCTCGGCCACGCTCAGCGACCGGACCAGCATGAACTCCTGGTGGATCATGCCGATGCCGCGCCCGATCGCCTCGGTGGTGTCGATGAGCGGCACCGGCGCGCCGTCGAGCCGGATCTCGCCGGAATCCCGCTGGTAGAGCCCGTAGAGGATCTGCATCAGCGTGGATTTTCCCGCACCGTTCTCCCCGAGCAGCGCGTGGATTTCCCCGTGCTCCACGGCGAGGGAGACGTGATCGTTGGCGAGCACGCCCGGGAAGCGCTTGACGATCTCGCGCATCTCCAGATGGAAGGTCATCCCGCGGTTCCCGGGCGGCGCGCTACTTCAGCAGCGCGCCGACATCGATCCTGCGCGCGGCCACGTCGTTCCAGATCGGCATGAACTGCGCCCAGGTCTCGTCCGGGATCAACTCGGGATTGTGGTCCTTGCCCGGGCCCGCCTCGAGCAGCCACATCTGGTCGACCGTCGGCCGCCACTCGGCGCCGCCCTGGAAGCTGCCGCTGGCGACGCTCTCGGCCACCGTGGTCACCATGCCGGCGAGGTTCATGGCGAAGCTGGTGCCCATCGCCTTCGGCGCGAGCTCGGTCTGGTCCGAGTAGCAGCCGAGCACCTTGACGCCGGCCGTGTCCGCCGCCGCCTGAATGGCGCCGAGACCGGTCACGTCGGCCGCGTGCCAGATCACGTCCACGCCATTGCCGATCATCGTCGCGGCCGCCTGCTTGCCTTTCGCGGCGTCGTTGTAGTCGCCGGTGACGATGCCGAGCGCCTTCGTGCCGGGCGCCGTCTGCTCCGCACCGGCGACGAAGGCCTTCATCATGCTCTGCTGCGTCGGATTGTCCCCGCCGCCGACGAAGCCCACGCCCTTCTTCTCCGAGATCAGGGCCGCGAGGGCACCCGCCAGATAGGCCACGTCGAAATAGGCGAGGTCAGCATAGAGGATGTTCGACGGCACATCCGGCTGCGGCAGGAAGGACGACACGAAGAAGGCCGTCTCCGGATAGTCGGGCGCCACCTCGAGCAGCGGGCTGCCGAACTCGAAGCCATGACCGATGATCAGGCTGGCGCCGTCGTCGGCGTAGCCGCGGGCCACCTGCGGGATCTGCGCCTGGCTCACGTTCTCCGCATAGCCGATCCTGAAGCCGGGCTTGCCCTCCAGCAACTTCAGCCCTTCATAGGCGTGCTGACCCCATCCGCCGTCGGCGATGGCGCCCGAGAGCAGCAGCACGACGTAGGTCTCGTCGGCAGCCAGCGCCGGGCGGGCGAGGCTCGCGACCCCGGTGCAGGCGGCGAGGAGGTTGAACTGGCGTCGGGACATCTTCATGTCGGATCTCCAGGGATTGCCCGAACCGGGTGGCACGGGCTGGTGCCGAAAGGGGGTTGCAGAGCCTCGGTCGTCATTCAGCGGCGTCCGACACGCGCGAGAACTCCGGCGCGCGGGTCAGGTTGGTGAGCGGATAGCGCGCGGTCTCGGCGATCAGCACCGCCAGCGCATCGGCGGCGCGGTCGACGATCGTCCGTCCGAGATCGGCGCTCGCCGCAAGGGCGTTGCCGGCAGCGCCGGAAGGCTGCAGATCCTGCATCTGCCAGCCGAACCCGGTCTTTCCCTCTGCGCGCAGGATCGCATTCTCCCGTTCCACCCGGATCGAGGCGGACGGCCAGTCGCGTGCCTTCTCCATCGACACCAGCTTCGGGTGAAGGTGAAGCATCACGCTCGTCTCGATCGCTCCTGCGTGGATGCCATGGGCACATTCCGTCTCGTCGAAGAGATCGGAGAGGTCGACGCACTGGAACCAGGTGCAGGCGACCGCGAACATCCCCAGCCGGACCCGCGCCTCGCGGCAGACGATGTCGACGAGCTGCGGCTGCCCGCCGTGGGAGTTGAAGAAGATGATCCTGCGGCATCCGGCGCGACGCACGCTCTCGGCGATCTCGAACCAGACGCGCCCCAGCGTTTCGTAGGAAAGGCTGAGCGTGCCGGGAAAGGCCAGATGCTCGTTCGACTTGCCGACCGGAAGCGCCGGCAGCACCAGCGCCGGCACGCTTTCGGGAAGGCGCGACAGGGCTGCCTCGACGATCCCGCGGCTGATCGCGGCGTCGACCGACACCGGCAGGTGCGGCCCGTGCTGCTCGATCGCGGCGACCGGCTGCACCGCCACGAGCCCATCCATGTCGGCCGTCGCGAAATCGGCCGTGGAGAGATCGGCCCAGAAGCGCGAAGCCATCACGCCGCCTCCGACAGGGAGGCCGCGAGCTCGGCCTTGGCGATCTTGCCGGTCGGCGTCATCGGCAGCTCGGGGACGACGCGGATCGAGAGCGCCTCGATGTCGTAGGAGAGCCGCGGGGCGATCGCCGCCTTCATCGCCGCCTCCGCGAGCTCCGTTCCGTCGCCGAGAACCACGAAGGCCACGGGCCGGCGCCCGAGGAGCGGATGCGGCGCACCGACCAGCGCGGCCTGCCGCACGCCGGCGATCTGGCAGAGCGCCTCCTCGACGTCGCGGGGGAACCACAGGACGCCGTCGACCTCGATCAGCTCGGAGCGGCGCCCGCGCATGGTGACGTAGCCGTCGGCGTCGACGAAGCCGAGATCGCCGGTGCGCAGCCAGCCGCCGCGCGTCGCGTCCTCGGTCTTCTCCGGCTTGCCCCAGTAACCCTTCATGAAGCCGCCGGTCAGGATGATCTCGCCGATCCGGCCGGTCGGGACCGGACGGCCCTCGGCGTCGACGATCCGCACCTCCTTGTCGGGCAGCGGCGGACCGACCCGGACGATCGGTGCATCGGCGCTCGCGAGGTCAGGGAAGCCGAGCGCCATGAAGCCGCCGAGCTCGCTCTGGCCGAAGCTCTCCACCAGCGGCAGGCCGAGTTCGTCGCGCCACGCGGACTTGAGCGCCGGCGGCACCGGGCCGCCGCCGGAGAGGCCGTAGCGCAGCCGGCCCGGAGTCCGCCCCCGCGCGCGGCTTTCGACGAGCAGCTCCTCCAGGAAGGTGGGGTTCGCGACAAAGGCGCTCGCGTTCAGGCGCTCGATCGCCTCCCAGGCCGCCCCGGGCGACCAGCGCCCCATGACCGCGGTGCCGGCCCCGCGGGAGAGCGGCGGAAGCAGGTTGCCGACGAGCTGGTAGGAGCTCGAGAGCGCCGTCGGGCCGAAGGAGACGTCGGCCCGGGTGAGCCGCAACCTTTCGGCGATGCAGCGCGAGGCGCGGACCGTCGGCTCGTGGGCGAGGCAGGCCCCCTTCGGCTTGCCCGTGGTCCCCGAGGTGTAGGAGAGATGCGCGATCGCCCCCTCGTCGCCGGGATCCGCCGGCACGGGCAGCGCGGCCGCGAGCAGATCAGGCAGCGAGTGCGCGCCCTCCTGCGGACCGTCCATGCACACGAGGTGACGGATCGATGCGACCTCGGCAGCCGCGCGGCGCACCGGGTCGAGCATGTCGTGGGTATAGACGACCACCGTCGGCTGATGGTCCCCGAAGTAATAGACGAGCTCGTTCGCGAACTTGACGTTCACATGCGCCGAGATGGCGCCGAGGCGCCAGGCGCCGAGCATGGCGAGGAGATAGTCGAGACCGTTGTGCGCGACGATCGCAACCCGGTCGCCCGGCCGCACCCCGAGCGACGCCAGGCCGCCCGCCATGCGCATCATCATGTCCACGGACTGCGCGTAGGTCAGCGACCGATCGCGGTCGACCCAGGTCAGCGCCGTGGTGTCCGGATGTCGCTCCGCGCCGTCGAGGAGGAGCTGATGCATGAGCATGGTGAGCATTCCCGTCCTGTTGGTTCAGGATGATTGCACCTGCCCCGGCACCGCGAAAGAGTACCCCGGCCTATGAAGCCGATAGGCGAATGGTTATGAACGCCCGGCTTCCGATCGCCGCCGCCCGATGGTCCGGCGCGCCTCGTCGCGGCCGAAGCTCTCGATTCCGCCCGCGACCTCGCGAACCAGCCCCCGCAGCCACCGATTGCAGCCGGACTCCTGCAGCCGCTCGTGCCAGAGCATGTAGAAGGCCATCTGCCCGAGCTCGGGCGGCGCCGCGAGCAGCCTGAAGCTCATGGAGCTCGCAAGATGTTCGGCGAACGGACGACCGGTCGTGAACACGAGATCGGTACGGGCGAGTACCAGTGGGGCGACCGTGTATTCCGGCACGGTGACGGCGATCTGCCGTTTGAGTTGCAGCGCCCGCAGCTTTCCGTCGATAGGGCTCATGAGCGCGTGGGCGACCGGCGACGGTGAGAGATGCGACAAGGTCAGGTAGGTTTCCATGTCGAGGCCCGGCCGGTGCGCCAGCGGGTGCGACGGCCGCACCATGCAGACGATGTCGGTCGTCATCAGCGGCGCATAGCGCAGCGTCTCGGGTGGCGTCGGCCAGTTGGCGATGACGAGATCGATCTGCCCTTCCTCCAGCGCCTGCATCAGCTCCGAGTCCGTGCGCATGGCGCAGTATTCGACCGTCATGCCCGGCGCCCTCTCGCGGATGAGCTGCGACAGCGCCGGCAGGAAGAACGGATTGAAGCAGTTGGCCGCGATCACGCGCAGATGCCGCCTGGACGCCCCGGGGTCGAAGTCTTCCGGCCGCACGACCGCCCTCATCGTCTCCAGCATCGCCTCGACCACCGGGACCAGGTCGTTGCCGCGCTCGGTGAGCACCATGCGGGCGCCGCTGCGCACCAGCAGCGGATCGGAGAATATCTCGCGCAACTTCCGGAGGTTTGCGCTGACGGAGGGCTGGCTGTGCTCGAGAACGCCGGCGACGTGGGAAACGCTTCGATGCGTCAGCAGAAGCTGAAGAACCCTCAGCAGCCGGAAATCCAGCTCGGTTTGCCATTGATTGTTCATCGGCATGAACTCCGCACCGTGGCCGCGGCAGAAGGTTCGAGGACCGCGCCCGCGCCGGTCAAGCGATCAGGCATGCGACGACGGACCGGCTGCGACGGACCGGCTGCGCTCCCCATGTATCAAAAGGGCCGCCGGACTCGACAACACATCATCATGATGATGATGACCACGGCCTTCAGCCGCAGGCCCCCACGTGGCCGCAGGAGGTGCAGAAGTCGCAGCCGTCGCGGCGGATCAGCGTCGGATGGCCGCATTCGGGGCAGGTGCGCCCGCTCACCTGCACCGGACCCGCCCCCGGCCCCGCCCCCGGCGCCGGCGCGTCGGTCCAGAGCATCGCCGAGCCCGCCGCCGGATAGCCGTCCCGGTCGAGCACCCCCAGCATCTCGTAGCGGTGGATGAGGAGCCGCGCCACATAGGCGAGCGTCGAGGGCTGCACCGCCTGCTTCTCGCTCCCCGGCTGCCGGGCGAAGAAATCCCCCTGCGCCTCCGGCAGGTCCTTGAGCCCGCGCAGCTTCTTGCCGATCCAGGCCGGGTCGATCACCCGCATGTCGAGGCTGAGCGACTTCGTCAGCCCGTTGAACTCCATCGGATAGGCCCCTGACAGCCAAACGGAAAACGGCCGCTTCGACCCGTCCGGCAGCAGGCACTCCTTCACGAACATCGCGAAGTCGTCGCCGGTCCCCGGGTTCAGGATGTCGACCGTCCAGGAGAGCGTCCCGTCCACCCCCGACTTCGGCTCCTTGCGCGAGAACATCGCGTCGACCAGCGGCGTCTCCCCCTCCTCGCCGTCGAAGACCCCGAGCGCCCGGCAGCGGTACTCGACCACCTTGGCGAAGGCCGAGACGTTGCCCATGACCGGCACCGCCGCCCCGTCCGGCGGCATCGCCACGGTGAACGGCGTCCCCGGCGTCTTGGCCAGGCTGTCGAGCTTCAGCTTCAGCCAGGCCCGGTCCTGCGCCCGCATGTCCATCGAGAGGTTCTTCGCCAGCGCCGCCAGCCCGCGCGGCGTCTTCTCGCCGTTGACCCAGACCTCGAACGGATGCCGCCCGCCGTTCTCCACATGCCCGACGAAGACCGCGAAGCGGTTTTGCGCCTCGAGCATGTAGGTCCAGGACGGCGAGCCCGCGGTCAGCTTCGGCCGGTGCGGCCAGCGCAGCGCCGCCAGCGCCACCTGCGGCGCATCGGCGATGCGGATGCGCCGGTCGGGCTCGGACTGGTCGAGATCCTGCGGCGCCTCGACCGAGAGCACCGCGCCGAGCACGCTGTTCGGCCGGTAGGTGGTGATCCCCTTCAGCCCGGCCTTCCACGCCTCGAGATAGAGGTCCTCGAAGGCCTCGAACGGATAGGCCTCGGGCACGTTCACCGTCTTCGAGATCGCCGCGTCGATGAAGGGCTGGATCGCCGCCTGCATCGCCATATGGTCGCGCGCCGAGATCTCGAGCGCGTTCACGAAGGCCGGCGGCAGCTCGGTCCCGCCCCGCGCCCGCCACAGCCGCCAGGCATGGTCCTCGACCCGGTACTCGCGCATCGACCCGTCCGGCTCGCGCTTCCTGCGGGTGTAGAACCAGGAATAGGCCGGCTCGATGCCGTTCGAGGCATTGTCGGCGAAGGCGAGGCTGATCGTCCCGGTCGGCGCGATCGACAGCAGGTGGCTGTTGCGCAGCCCATGCGCCCGGATCTCGGCGCGGATCTCCTCCGGCAGCCGCCGGGCGAAGCCGGACTCGAGGTACTTCTCCGCCTCGAACAGCGGAAAGGCCCCCTTCTCCCCCGCCAGCGCCACGCTCGCCCGGTAGGCCGCGTCGCGCATTTGCCGCGTCAGCTCCGCCGCCACCTCGCGCGCCTCGGCGCTGTCGTAGCGCAGCCCCATCAGGATCAGCGCGTCACCGAGCCCGGTGAAGCCGAGCCCGACCCGCCGCTTGCTCGCCGCCTCGCGCGCCTGCTCGGGCAGCGGCCAGACCGTGGCCGTCAGCACGTTGTCGAGCATCCGCACCGCCACCGCGACCGTCGCCTCGAAACGGTCGTGGTCGAAGCCCGGCGCCGCGCCGAACGGGTCGGTGACGAAGCGGGCGAGGTTGATCGAGCCGAGGCAGCAGCAGCCGTGGTCCGGGATCGGGATCTCCCCGCAGGGATTGGTCGCCTCGATCCGCTCGGCATAGTGCAGGTTGTTCTCGGCATTGATCCGGTCGAGGAAGAGCACCCCGGGCTCGGCCGCCTCGTAGGTGTTGCGCATGATCGCCGACCAGAGCTCGCGCGCCCGGATCGTCGCATAGACCCAGAGCCCGTCGCCCCGCTGGTGCGCGCCGCCGGCGATCTGCGCCACCCCCGGCTCGGCCTGGTGCACCAGCTCGAAGGTGCCGTCCGCCTCGACCGCCTGCATCAGCGCGTCGGTCACGCCGACCGAGATGTTGAAGTTGTTGAGCTTGCCCGCCTGTCGCTTGGCGCTGACGAACTCCATGATGTCCGGATGGTCGCAGCGCAGCACCCCCATCTGCGCCCCGCGGCGGGCGCCGGCCGATTCCACGGTGGCGCAGGACTGGTCGAAGACGTGCATGTAGCTGATCGGCCCCGAGGCCGAGCTGTCCGTCCCGCTCACCCGCGCCCCGCGCGGCCGGATCGCCGAGAAGTCGTAGCCGACCCCGCCGCCGCGGCGCATCGTCTCCGCCGCCTCGCGCAGCGCGATGTAGATGCCGGGCTTGCCGTCGACGGTCTCCGAGACCGAATCGCCCACGGGCTGCACGAAGCAGTTGATGAGCGTGACGTCGCGGATCCCCGAGCCCGCCGCCGAATTGATCCGCCCGCCCGGAATGAAGCCGTCCTCGAGCGCCTTCAGGAACGCGCCCTCGTGCGCCGCCGGATCGGCCTCCACCGCCGCCAGCGCCCGCGCGACACGTTGCCGCACCGCCCGCGCCGCCTCCGGGCCGTCGAGATCGCGCTCGACGCCCTTGGCGTATTTTTCGCGCAGCACGTCGAGGCTTACCTCCTGCCAGGGCAGGGGTGCGAGCCTGGTCTCGAGGCGCGGGTCGGGCTTGTTCATGGCAGGGGCTCGCTGCGCTGGACGACGTCGTGAAAGCCGCATATGTTGCGTGACAGCGGCCCTCAATATCTAGCGCTAGACATGCATCTTCTCAAGCTTTGCGTCGGCGCCGACGGCGTCGAGGATCTCGCCTCCTGGCAGGCGGAGCGTATCGCCGAGCGCCGGGCGGCCGGCCTCGACCCCTTCGCCTACCATGTCACCCGCATGTGGCCGCGGCGCGCCGACGAGCTCCTGGCCGGCGGCTCGCTCTACTGGGTCTTCAAGGGCTACGTCCTCGCCCGGCAGCGCATCCTCGGCCTCGAGCCGCGCCGCGGCGAGGACGGGATCGAGCGCTGCGCCATCCGCCTCGACCCCGAGGTGGTGCGCACCGTGCCGCAGCCGCGCCGCCCGTTCCAGGGCTGGCGCTACCTCCGCCCCGAGGACGCGCCCCGCGACCTCATGCCGGCGGGCGCCGGCGACGTGCCGCCCGAGCTCGCCGCCGAGCTCGCCCTGTTCGGAGTGCTCTGACATGCGCCTCGCCCCTGCCCTCGGCGCCGCTCTCGCGCTCCTGCTGGCGCTGCCGGCCGCCGCCGCCCAGGGCAGCAAGTACGACTACGACGCGCTCGGCAGCGAATTCTGCCGCGTGACCCTCGCCGGCGACATGGCCGGCCTGCGGCCGCTGATCAGCGACGACCTCGCGCGGGCGATCGAGGCGGCGGCCGCGCGGGCGCGGGTCCTGCCGCCGCAGACCCTCTTCCAGAGCTACACCAACCCCGTGCCGCTCTGCGAGGCGCACACGCGCAACGCCGCGCTGGTCGAGATCCGCCGCAGCGGCCCCGGCGGCGGCCCGGCCTGGAGCGAGTATCTGGTGATCGTGCCGCAGCTCGACGGCACCAACCGGGTCGACGACATCCTCTTCGCCACCCGCCGCAGCGACACGCTCCGCAGCCGCCTCGCGGTATTCGCCAGCGGCGGCTGACGAGCGCCCTCTCCGGACCTACCGGCCAAAGACACTCGGCATCTCGCGCTCCACCGGCGCGTTGAAGAGCTTGCGCTGGAGCTCCTCGATCCGGGCGTCGACGATGTCGGAGGCATGCGCCTCGTCCGCCTCGATCGTGGCGATCTGCGCCTCGATCGCCGACCGGGTCGACAGCAGCTGCGTCTCCGCCTGGCGGAAGAAGAGGTCATCGAACATCTCGACCGAGAAGGTCTCGCGGTACTTCTCCCGCATCGCCAGGTTATGGGAATAGTAGTCGAGCGCCCGGTCGTAGGCGCCGCTGAGGGTGTCGAGGACGACGAGCGTGCGCTCCTCCCAGTCGGCCTGCTGCGCGGCGACCTGCGCCGTCTCCCAGTCGGCGAAGTTGGTGGGCGGCGGCGCATCGGCGGGCGCCTCGGTCAGCTCGGGCTTCTCGATCCCGTCGAGCAGGGCGGCGATCTTCGTCCCCTCCGGCACCGCATCCGAGAAGCCGAACGCATCGCGATCGCGCACCCGCTGCCGGACGAAGTTGAAGAACTCGATGACGACGAGGCCCATCTCCTTGACGAGGTCGCGCCGCTCGGCGTTCTCGCCGCTGAAGAAGAAGACCTTCTGCATCGAGAGCACCTCGTCGAACGCCCGCGCCGCCACGTCGCGGTGGATGAAGTCGCCGAGCTCCTTCGCGGCCGACTTCGGCACCCGGTCGGCGATCTGCGCGAAGGCCGGCTGGGCGAACCTGTGGAAGAGATAATAGGCCTGATGCTCGTCGAGGACATGCAGCCCGGAATAGCGCAGCCCCTGGTAGGTCGTGCTCGGATTGTCGGCGACGGTCCCGGTGGAGCGCAGCACCTCCACGACGAAGTCGTCGCCGATGAAGCGCGCCCCCGCCACGTAGCCCCCGACGGCGACCGTCCGCCGCGTCGGGGTGGCCTCGCGGTCGAGCACGTTGTTGGCCTCGAGGTAGAGCAGCCAGACCGCGAGCTCCATCGGGGCGACGAAGGCCTCGAGGCTGGCGAGCATCGTCTCCGACAGGTCGATCGTGTCGAAGAGGTTGTTCTCGATCTCCTCCAGCACGAGGATCGTCTCGAACGCCTCCAGCACCTCGTCCTCGTCCACCGCCTCGACGATGGCGCGGAGCTGGGCGTGGTGCAGTATGACGTCGAGCTTCAGCGACTCGCACTCGCGGGTGATGTCCGCCAGCGCCCCGGTCGTGGTGAAGGCCGCCGTCAGGTCGGCTGCCCCGCCGGGCGGCGGCGGCGCGAAGGCCTCCGGATACTGCTTGAGCGCCAGCAGCGAGAAGGCGCGCACCCCGGACTTGCCGGCGTCCACATGGTGGGCGTAGTCGGCGATCAGCGCGGCGAGCTTGCCGCCGACCTTCGCCGCCTCGAGGTCCTGGAACTGCGGCGCGACCGTCTCGAACGGCACCTGCGCCGCCACCAGTTCCTGGACGTGGAACTCGCGGTTGCGGTCCATGTGGAAGATTTTGCGGCGGATCTCGGCCAGCTCGGCCGCGGTCGCCTTGTCGGCCACCTTCCGCTCGCGCCAGGCCGCCCGCTCGGCCGCCCGGTTCGGCCCGCGCTGCCGCGGCGCCTGAAGCTGGTCGAGCAGCCGCTGCTCCGACCGCGCGAGATCGGCCCGCGCCTCGTCGACGATGCTCCGCGCCCGCCGGGTCAGCGCGATCCGGTGCGTGCGGCGGGGGGCGCGCACCGCCGTCTTGATGTTGCTGAGCAGCAGCGCCCCGGCGCCGGCGACCACCGGAGCCGCCGCCGTGACCCCGACCAGGATCGCCGCCTCGACCGCCAGCGCGAAGAAGAGCTCGGCCATGACCGCGCCGAAGGTGACCGGCTTGCCCTGCTCGATCTCCTTCATCCGCGCCTCGAGGCTGTAAAGCCGCACGTCCTGCACGTTGTTGAGCGCGATCGCGGCGAGCTTCTCGAGCAGGTCGAGCTGGAAGGCGGTATGCTCGCGCATCGTGTCGATGCCGTTGAGCAGGAACGCCTTCAGGATCCGCCCGTGGTCCTTCTCCGGCGCCTCGGCGATGGCGCCGAAGAGCTCCGAGATCATGTCGAACTCGAAGCTCTCCTCCGCGGCGGCCTCGGCCATCAGGCCGGCCTCTGCTCGGCGGCGAAGAGGGCGGCGATCGCCTCCTCCTGCCCGTCGATCTCCTCCTCGCTCGGCAGCTCGGCCGGCGCCTCCGGGCCGGCCGCGGCGAAGCTGCACTCGAATTCCGGCAGCCCCGGCTCCTCGCGCAGGTAGACGAAGCTCGTCGGCAGCTTCACCTCCCACGGCTCGCCGACCGGCGTCCCGTCGCCCTTCTCGAGCTGGACCGACGCATGCAGCTCCTCGAGCAGCGACAGGTGCGCGTCGTCGTCGAAGGCCGGCAGCTCGCCGCCCGCCCAGATCATGTTGGTGCGCAGGAAGTAGAGCACCGAGCGCTCGTAGCTCGGGCGCAGCGGCACGACGACGCGCGCATAGCCCGCCCGCAGGAACTGGTCGAACAGCGCGTCGCCCGTCTCCACCTCGCGGAACAGATGGTGCCAGCGCTCGCGGTCGGTCCAGAAGTAGGGGTAGAGCTTGTAGGTGATCATCTCCCACTCGAAGGCCTCCTCGAAGAAGGAGGCCGTCACCCCGTTGACGTTGTTCGCCTGCCAGTTCGGGATGCCGAACAGCCCGGCGAGGTTGATCTCCAGCCGCCCGTCCGGCAGCTCGTTCAGCCGGCGCGGCAGCTCCGAGAAGGCGGTGTGCCGCGTCAGCACGTCGATGCTGTGCTTGCGCAGCTCCTCGGCCTCGACCCGCCGGTAGGTCTCCTCCCGCGGCTGCACCTTCAGCGCGCCGATCTGGCTGTCCCGGGCGATCTCGGCCTGATCGAGCGCCTGCTCGTAGGCCTGGCGCTTGTTCTCGTAGCCCCCGAGGATCTTGGCGTAGGTGTCGATCTGCCACTGCTCGAGCGTCGCGTCGTTGCGCTGCATCCGGTAGAGCAGGTTGAAGTAGAGCTTGCCCTCGTACTCCGCGCCGATGGTGATCGGGATCACGCCTTCCAGCGGCTCCGGCGCGGCGTGCCAGGCGTCGAACCGGCCGGTGCTGACCATGATGTCCTTGTCGTTGTCCGCCCCGTCGTTGTGGGTGACGTAGTAGCAGGTGACGCCGAGCACGTTGACGAGCAGCGTGTTCACGTCGCCCGACGTGTTGGAGAAGCCGACCGTCGTGTAGTAGCCGTACTTCACGTCCGGGTTGCTGCCGTTCTTGTCCGGCCGGGCCACCTCGACCAGCGGGATGTTCGCCTGCCATTCGACCAGGTGATAGCCCTGGTCGATGGCGACGCTGTCGATCGTCCGGGCGAGCGTCGGCTCGTTGTGGTCCTGGCGGCTGTCGTCGGCCGTGCCCTGGTCGGCGTCGGGATGGGCGATGCCCTTGCCCTTGACCAGGAACTGCGGCGGCGGCGGCGCGATGTCGGTCACGTCGTAGGCGGCGGCGAGCGTGGCGTAGTTGCCCTCGGTGACGTCGCGGTAGCTGCGGATCGGCGAGGCGCGGTCGCGCGGATGCACCGGCGGATCGAGCTCGGCCAGCGCCTCGCGCTCGATCAGCTTGTCGATGTCGCGCAGGAAGAAGGCCGGCTCCGGCACCAGGAACTGCAGGAACAGCCGCTTGCCGTAGTCGAAGAGCTGGGCGTTGTAGCGTTTCGACACCCACTGGTAGATGCCGCGGATGTGGGTCGTGCCCTCGCTGTTGTTGAAGCCGTGCAGCGCGGTCCTGACCGACTCGGTCACCACCGTCACGCTCTTGACCTCGCTGACCGCCTCGCGGACCCGCTTGCTCGCCTCCTCGGTGATGGTCTTGGCGTATTCCTGCGAGGTGGAATACGAGCTGTCCTTCGACGAGGTATAGGAGGCGTTGGCGCTGATGCTGGCCGAGAAGGTCGGCGCGCGGTAGGACGCGCTGACGTTGCCGCTGACCGAGGCCTGCTGGCTCTGCGCCTCCTGCGACTGCACCGTCAGCGAGAAGCGCTCGTCGACCTTGGTCGACTTCGTCTCCTCGGTCTCGCGCTCGAACGAGGTCTCCGTCGTCTCCGTCGTCCGGTTCGTGTCGCGGGTGCTGAACTCCTTGCGCTCCCGCGCCATGATGTTCTCGATCTGCGCGATCTCGTCCGCGGTGTAGCCGCAGAGCTGCTGCTCGACCACGAGCAGGTCGCCGACGCTGACCGGCGCGAGGCAGCTGCGCAGGAACGGCCGGTAGTGGATGCAGCGGGTGATCGGGTCGAGGTCGTCGTCGCCGCCGAAGATCGGCTGCAGGCGCTCGAGCGGCGGCAGCGAGACCTGGCCGATCTCCGGCCGGCCGGCCGCGGCCGCGGCGTCGGAGGCGCCGCTGCCCGCGGCGGTGCGGCTGCGCGCGGCCTTGCGTGGTTGCTTCATGCTTGCACTCCCGGATCGCCGCCTCAGACGAGGCGCGTGTAGGCGAGGAGGTTGCCGGGCAGCATCGCCTCGTAGCCGTCGAAGTCGAAATAGGGCCAGGTCTCCGGCGCGGGGGTCTTCAGATTCTCCAGCCGCAGCACCGTCAGCACGTGCAGCGCCCGGATCGCGTCGATCAGGTGATTGGTCTCGACCTGGTGGATCCCGGCCATCACCGCCGTGGCGTAGAGCGAGTCCCAGATCGTCGCATACTGGAGGAGCATCGCCAGCGCCGTTGCGGGCGACGGGGCGCCGCCGTGGAAGAACTGCGTCTGCGCGAGCGCCGGCACCCGCTCCTCCAGCAGCGCGATCAGCTCGGCGAGGTTCGCCCCCTCGGTCCGGCTGCCGTCGCGCCGCACCACCGGGCCGCGCAGCTCCTCGCGCAGCGCCTCGACCGCCGCCTCGAAGCGGAAGCGGTAGTAGCGCTCGACGGTGAAGAAGAGCGGCCCCGACAGCAGCGTCCGGGCGAGCAGGACCTTCTCGCGGTAGACGTCCGCGGCAACGACCTGCGCGCGGAACGGGGCGAACGCCCCCGTCCGCAGGTCCCTGATGTAGCGCAGCCGCTTGATCCGCTGCCGGATGCGCTCCGGCTGGCGAAGCGTGATGAACTCCAGCGTCGTCTCCGACACGCTCCCACCTCCGGCGGCCCCACATGTGCACCATGCTGATAGCGCGCGCCGGTCACCGATCGGTAACGCCACCCGCCACCGGGTCAGAGTTCCGTCAGCGCCTCGAGCGCGCGCGCCTCGCCCGAGCGGCCGAGCGCGCGGGCGGCGGCCTCGGCGCATTCGACCAGCGTCTCGTCGTAGCCGAAGCAGCGCACCGCATCGCGCACGTTGACGAGCACCGCCTCGTGCTCGTTCGCCGCCAGCCGCGCCTCCGCATCCTGCACGGCGATCCGCGCCGCCAGCGCGGCGAGGTGCTGGCCGTAGAGCAGCAGTTCGGGATGCCCGGCCGCCTGCGGCCCGCCGAAGCCCGCCGGATGCAGCCGGAGCGCCGCCTGCAGCGCGTCGCCGCCCGGCTTGCCGGCGGCGAGCGCCTCGAGCTCCCAGGCGTCGACCGCGATCCGCGCCGCATCGAGCGCCACCCGGTCGGTGCCGACCCGGACGGCGGCGGCGTCGCCGATCAGCTGCCGCAGCCGGTAGACCGCCGACTTCAGCCGCTTGCGCCCGGCCGGCAGGTCCACCTCCGGCCACAGCCGGTCGACGAGCTCCTCCGTCGGCACCCCGCGGCCGCCGGCCGACACCAGATGCAGCGCGAGCCGCGCCGGCACCCGCTGCGACTTGCCCGGCGGCAGCCGCGAGGCCCCGCCCTCGACGATGTCGAAGGTGCCGAGCGTCAGCAGCCGCACCGCCCCCCCGCCGCCCACGTCGAGCCCGAGCGAGCCCGCGAGCTCCGCCACATACTCCGGCTCGATGCCATGCCGCGCCGCCAGCCCGAGCAGCGCCGCCATCTCCCCTCGCCGCAGGTAGGGATGCACCATCAGCCGCTCGGCCGCGCCCACCGCCAGCGCCGGCCGCAGGTAGCGCAGCGCCCGCGCCGGACGCGCCGCCGCCAGCGCCGCCCCGCGCAGCAGCGCCATGAACGAGATGATCCGGCTCCGCTGCGCCCGCGCCGCCCGCCGGCAGTCGCGCATCCACCGCCGCGCCTCGCCCGCCCGGCCGAGCGCCGGCAGCACGCCGGCGATGGCCAGCCCGTAGTAGAGCGGCGACAGCGCGAAGCCGTGCGCCACCGCCAGCCGGTGCGCCGCCTCGAAATGCCCGAGCGCCGCCTGCGGCCGCCCGGCCAGCCACTGCCGGTAGCCGAGGAAGTTCTCCTGGATCGCCACGAAGTTCGGGTTCGACTGCGCCCCCAGCCGCTCGGCGAGCAGCGCGAGCCCGCCGTCGAGCCGCGCCCCGTCCTCGAGCGACGCCGCCCGGTAGAGCGCCGCATTGATCATCGTGACGTCCCAGAACCCCTGCCCGTGCCGCGCGGTGGCGGCGAGCCCCTGCTCCAGCGCCGCGAAGACGGCGGCGCTGCGCGGCTCGAAGATGCTGAGGAACTCGGTCGTCGCCACCAGCCGGGTGCAGACGTCGGCGAGCGGCGCGTTCGCGGCCCCGAACAGATGGTCGAGCCGCGTCCGCACCTGCTCCGCCTTCCAGCGTGCCCCCTCGCCCCAGCAGTAGCGGAAGAAGAGATGGATCCCCCGCCGCACCGCCTCGTGCCGCGGCGCCGGCTCGAAGAAGGCGGCGAGGCTCTGCGCCTCCCAGGCGGGGAAGTCCGGATGCGCCGGGTCGCGGATCGAGAGCGCCGCCACCGCGCCGCGCGCCAGCAGCGCCTGCTGCCCCTGCCGCTCGGCCACCGCCGCCAGCGCCGGCAGCCGCGCCAGCAGCGGATCGGCCAGGCCGCACTCGCGCCACTCGAGCCACACCCCGTCGGCGCAGGCGGTCCAGAGCGGCACGAGCAGCGCCTCCTCGCCCGGGTCGCCCCGGGCGAGCGCCGCCTCCAGCGCCGCCTCGAGCAGCACCCGCGCCCGCGGCGGGTCGAGGTTCAGGAGCGAGACCCCGTACCAGTAGCTCGCCGCCACGCTCGCCTCCCGCACCGCCTCCGGCATCGGCTCGAGCGCCGCCAGCAGGATGCCGAAGTCCCCGGCATCGGCCAGCGTCGGCCCCACCGCGTCGAGCGCCGCCACCAGCGCCTCCCACGCTCCCGCCTGCGACAGGAGCGACAGGCCGCGCCGCAGCGCGCCGCGCCCGATCAGCGCCGCCGCCGCGCGCGTGCGCAGCACCCTGTCCTCCTCCGCCTCCGCCCCCCAGCGCTGGCGCACCGCCGCCTTCAGCAGATCGTGCATCTGCACCCGCCCGGCGCCGTCGACCGACAGGAACAGCACCGACCGCGCGAGCGCCCGCACCTCGCCCGCCGGCAGCGGCGCCCGCAGCGCCGCCCCGGCGATCTCGAGGTCGAGCCCGTCGAGCGGCAGCAGCCGGCGCAGCAGCCGCCCCTCGGCCGGGTCGAGCGCCCCGAGCAGCTCGGCATCGATCAGGTCGACCATCCCCGCCTCGTCGGGCAGCGCCCGGGCGCAGGCCCTCCCGTGCCGCAGCAGCATCCGCGCGCCCAGCATCCAGCCGCGCGACGCGGCGATCAGCGCCCGGGGCGTCCAGCCGCGGGCGCCCTCCGCCACGCCCAGCCCCACCGCACCGCCGGCGCCGATGGCGACACCC
>NZ_CALLYO010000273.1 GCF_937858865.1 uncultured Amaricoccus sp.
TTGGGGTCGCGAACGACCACTTCGAGCCCTTGTATCAGGCGGCGTCCTAAGCGGAGGCGGCTGGGTTCAGGGCAGGGAGGGGGGTCTGGTGCGATGGCGGTCTGGTGGGGGGCATCGCGGAGAGGGCGGACAGGAGGTCGCGGCGGGCGTCGGCTTCCGCGGACTCGGCGCCCGGCGGGCCGTAGGTGGAGCGCTCGAGGCGGCGGAGGGCGGCGGCGACGGCAGGGGGGATGGCGGGTGGGTCCGGGCGGGCGGCTTGCCATTGGAGGAGGCGGCGGCGGATTTCCGGTGGCGGCGCCGTGCGGGCGGCGTGGCGGAGGGCGCGGTAGAGATCGGCCTCGGTCGGGGGGCGGGGCGAGCGGGGGCGACGGCGGGAGACGGTGAAGGCGATGGCTGCGCCGATTCCGAGGAGGAGGGCGGTGGCGATGGCTCGGAGCGGGGGGCCGCCGTCCTCGCGGTCGGCATGCCATCCTGGCGGGGCGGCGACGGTCAGCTGAATGGGGGCGGTGGTGGCGGTCTCGCGGCTTTCGGTCGTGGTGTTCCACCAGTCGAGGGCGATGGGCGGGAAGGCGTAGGTTCCGGGCTGCTCGATCACGTAGGCGATGGCCTCGGTGCGGGTGGCGGGGGGGCCGTCGGCGAGGGCCGGCTCGCGGGGGTAGGCGCGGAGGCCGGGGGGAGTGGCGATGCGGGAGGCGAGCGGGGGGAGCAGGATCGCGGGGGGGCCGGCGGCGGTGGTGGTCAGGGTGAGCGTGAAGGCGTCTCCCGGCTTCGGGGCTGGGGGGAGGCCGTCGAGCGCGGCCGTCACGGTCACGGCGGTGGCGGCGAGGAAGGGGTCGATGCCTTCGGCGCCGGCGGGGACGGTGGCGGAGAAGGCGATGGGCGGGAGGTCGAGGACCGAGGAGGTCGGCTGGCTGGTCTCGGGGTCGGCCCAGGTGGCGGTGACCTGCGGTTGGCCGAGGTCGTAGTCGCCGGCGCGCTGGGGGACGATCTGCCAGGTGCGGGCGACGCCGGACCAGGTGTCGCGGCCGATGCGCTCGGTCACCGGGTGGGTGGCGCGGCCGGGCAGTCGGGTGACGGCGTCGGCGATCTGGAGGTCGGGCCAGACCGGCGGGTCGGGCATGAAGGTCGGGACGAGGAGGGTGGCGGTGACCTCGACCGGCGTGCCGACGGTGACGGGGCCGTCCGGATCGAGGGTGACGGTGAGCTGCGGGTCCTGCGCGAAGGCGGCGCAGGGCAGCAGGAGGAGCGCGAGAAGGTGTGCCGGGCACGGGGTGGGCACGCGTGCCCACTTTGGCATCATGCTGATACCAAACGACTTTCTCTCCGGCGCTAACCAAATCGCAATCATCGTTAACGTGCCTTCGGCGCGGCCGTCGCCTCGATGGCGAAGCGCGTCTTGAGGAAATCGGCGGGTTTGGTCTCGACCGAGCGCATCCACTCTTCGGCGGCGTCCTCGGAGAGCTGGGAGCTCGCGTCGATGCGGACCCGGCGGCCCTGGTCGCCGGTCAGGTCCTCGACAGTGTCGTCGGGCGGCTCGGTGCCTTCTTCCTGGTCCTCGGCGTCGCGGGCTTCGGACAGGTAGGCGATGATGCGCCGGGTGACGTCGAGGTTGCGCGCGGCCGCCGCGTCGTTCGGGTCGAGCTTGAGGGCGGCCTCGAAGGCGGCGACGCCACCCTGATAGTCGCGGCCGCGGACAAGGGCGATGCCGCGGTTGGTCTGGGCGGCGGCGGTCTGGATCGGGGCGAGGGCCTCTGCCGCCTCGGGATACTGGCCGGCGCGGAAGAGTGCGGCGGCGCGCCATTCCGGGTCGGCGAAGGCTGCGGCTGCCTCGGGATAGCGATGCGCGGCGTAGAGGCGGGCGCCCTGCTGGTCGGGGGTCCAGAACCAGCCGGCGAGGGTCTCACTGAGCCCGGCGGCGCGGGCGTGGCCGGG
>NZ_CALLYO010000274.1 GCF_937858865.1 uncultured Amaricoccus sp.
GGCCGTTCTGCGCCGCGAAATGTCCCTACTGCGACTTCAACAGCCACGTGCGCGGGGCGATCGATGCCGGCCGGTGGGGGCGGGCGCTGGTGGCGGAGATCGGAAACGCCGCGCGCCTGGTCCCCGGCCGCACGGTCGACACGGTCTTCTTCGGCGGCGGCACGCCGAGCCTGATGCCGCCGGAGACGGTGGCGGCGGTGATCGAGGCCATCCGCGGCGGCTGGCAGCTGGCGCCGGAGGCGGAGATCACGCTCGAGGCCAATCCGACCTCGGTCGAGGCCGGGCGCTTCCGCGGCTATCGCGAGGCCGGGGTCAACCGGCTCTCGATGGGGATCCAGGCGCTCGACGATGCCGATCTCAGGGCGCTCGGCCGGATGCACGACACGGCCGAGGCGATCCGCGCCTTCGAGGTGGCGCGCGGCATCTTCCCGCGGGTGAGCTTCGATCTCATCTATGCCCGGCAGGGGCAGACGCTCGCCGCCTGGCGCGACGAGCTCGGCCGGGCGCTGGCGATGGCGGTCGACCACCTGTCGCTCTACCAGCTCACCATCGAGGCCGGCACGCGCTTCGGCGAGCTGGCCGCGCGCGGGCGGCTGCGCGGCCTGCCGGCGGCGGAGGCGGCCGCGGAGATGTTCCTCGCCACGGCGGAGATCTGCGACCGGGCGGGGCTCTGCGGCTACGAGATTTCGAACCATGCCCGGCCGGGCGCGGAGAGCCGGCACAATCTCCTCTACTGGCGCTATGGCGACTATGCCGGCATCGGCCCCGGCGCGCATGGCCGGCTGACGCTGCCGGGCGGGCGGCAGGCGATCGAGTCGCTGCGCGCCCCGGAGGCCTGGCTCGCGGCGGTCGAAGCGGAAGGGTCGGGCGTCTCGCTCCGCTCCCCGCTCTCGGGCGGCGAACAGGCGGCGGAGATGCTGATGATGGGGCTGCGCCTGCGCGAGGGCGTCGACCCCGCGCGCTACGCGGCGCTGAACGGGACGCCGCTCCCGACCGCCGGCATCGAGGAGCTCGATTCGCTCGGGCTCGTCGAGGCGCGGTCCGACCGGCTGCGGCTGACGGAGGCCGGGCGGCCGCTGCTCGACGCCGTGCTGCGGCGGCTGCTGGCGGGCTGAGCCGGGCGCGGGGTGGGCGCGCGCGCCCACCCCGTCACCATATTGATTTCATTGGATGATCCAGATCCGTCAACCGGGTGGAAACCTTCGTTAACGCGCCTCAGCCCGGGTTGCGCGCGCTCACCATCCACGAGCTGGTGTCGAGCATGATCCCCTCGGCCGTGCGGTACCGGGCGAGTTCCTCCGTGAGCGCCGCCTCGATCTCCGGCCGCTTCGCCTCGGCGATCTCGCCCGCCTCGCGCACGATCTCGCCGGCCGGGCCGAGCGCCATCTGGAAGGCGACCGCCTCCTCCGGCGTCTCGCCCGCCCGGAGCAGCGCGTCGATCCGCTCGAAGCGGGGCCCTTCGTAGCCGGCGATCTCGAGCTGCTTCGCCACCACCTCGGGATCGGCCATCGAGAAGGGCCCCGGCCCGCAGGTGCGCGCGTCCTCGCCGGGCGGCGGCAGGAAGCGCGATACTACCTCCTTCGGCAGGCGGAAGACCTCGTTCTCCTCGAGCGAGCGCCAGACGATCATCACCATCCGCCCGCCGGGCCGGAGGCTCCGCCGCATGTTGCGCAGCGCCGCCACCGGATTCTCGAAGAACTGCGTGCCGAAGCGCGAGAAGCAGAGGTCGAAGTCGCCCTCGAACGGATAGGCCTGCACGTCCGCCTCGACGAAGCGGAGGTTGCGGATGCCCGCCGCCGCCGCGTCGCGGCGGCCGAACTCGAGGAAGGCGTCGCAGCAGTCGATGCCGAGCACCTCGCCCTCCGGTCCGACCCGGCGGGCCAGCTCGATCGCGGTGTCGCCGAAGCCGCAGCCGACGTCGACCACCCTGCCGCCCGCCGGCACCTCCAGCCGGGGGAAGACCGCCGCGCTGTGGTGGGCGAGGCCGTCGACCAGGATGTGCTTCCAGCGCACGAACTTCGGCACGAGGATCTCGTTCCAGAAGTCGACGTATTCGGTGGTCTCGGTGACAACGGCCATGGATCAACCTCCCATTGGCACCGTGTCATCCTACCACCTTCCGGCGGCCGGCGCACCGGGGGTCCGCGGCGGGTCAACCACGACGCGCCGCCGGCCTTGACCCCTCTCGCGCGGCGCCGCTATGGGAGGCCATGCCGCGCCGCCGCCCCGCCTGCCGCCTTCGCCCCGATGACTGAGGCCCGTCGCCTGCTCGCGCAGGTCTGGGGCTTTCCCGACTTCCGCCCCGGCCAGGAGGAGATCGTCGCCGCGGTGGAGGCCGGCCGCGACGTCCTCGCCATCATGCCGACCGGCGGCGGCAAGTCGCTCTGCTACCAGCTCCCGGCGCTCACCCGGCCCGGCGTCACCCTCGTCGTCTCGCCGCTCATCGCGCTGATGCGCGACCAGGTGCGCGCGCTGCGCGCCGCGGGCGTCGCCGCCGGCGCGCTGACCTCGCAGTCGGACGGCGCCGAGATGGAGGAGACCTTCGCCGCCCTCGACGCCGGCACGCTCAAGCTGCTCTACATGGCCCCCGAGCGGCTCGCCGCCGCCGGCACCGCGGCGCTGCTGAAGCGGGTCCGGCCCGGGCTCCTCGCCGTCGACGAGGCGCATTGCGTCAGCCAGTGGGGGCACGACTTCCGCCCCGACTATCTCCGGATCGGCGAGCTGCGCCGGGCGCTCGGCGGCATCCAGACCGTGGCGCTGACCGCCACCGCCGACGCCGAGACCCGCGCCGAGATCGTCGCGCGCCTCTTCGAGGGCCGCGCGCCGGAGACCTTCCTGCGCGGCTTCGACCGGCCGAACCTCTCGCTCGCCTTCACGCCCAAGGACAACCCGCGCCGGCAGATCCTCGGCTTCGCCGCCGCCCGCCGCGGCCTCTCCGGCATCGTCTACTGCGCCAGCCGCGCCAAGACCGAGGCGCTGGCCGCCGCGCTCTCCGAGGCCGGGCACACCGCGCTCGCCTATCATGCCGGGCTCGAGGCCGGCGACCGCCGGCTGGCCGAGACCCGCTTCCAGCGCGAGGACGGGCTCATCGTCTGCGCGACGATCGCCTTCGGCATGGGGGTCGACAAGCCGGACATCCGCTATGTCGCGCACGCCGACCTGCCGAAGTCGATCGAGGCCTACTACCAGGAGATCGGCCGCGGCGGGCGCGACGGGGCGCCGGCCGACACGCTCACGCTCTACGGGGCCGACGACATCCGGCTGCGCCGGGCGCAGATCGACGAGAGCCCGTCGCCGATGGAGCGCAAGCAGGCCGACCACAAGCGGCTGAACGCGCTGCTCGGGCTCGCCGAGGCGCAGGTCTGCCGGCGGCAGACGCTGCTCGCCTATTTCGGCGAGACGCTGGCCGAGCCTTGCGGCAACTGCGACCTCTGCCGCGACCGGCCGGAGACCTTCGACGCCACCGAGGCGGCGCGCATGGCCTTCTCGGCCATGCTGCGCACCGGCGAGAGCTTCGGCACCGAGCATCTCGTCGCCATCCTGCGCGGCGAGGCGACCGACAAGGTCAGGACCCGCGGCCACGACCGGCTGCCGACCTTCGGCGTCGGCCGCGCCCGCTCGAAGGCGGAGTGGCAGACCATCTTCCGCCAGCTGATGGGGCTCGATCTCGTCCGCCCCGACCCGGAGCGCCACGGCGCGCTGCGGCTGAACGAGGCGGCCCGGCCGCTGCTGCGCGGCGAGGCGAGCCTCACGCTGCGCGCCGACACGGTCCGCCGCGCCGCGGCGCGGCCCGAGCGGGCGCCGCTCGCCCAGGTGGCGGAGGAGGACGAGGGGCTGCTCGCGGCGCTGAAGGCGAAGCGGCGGGCGCTGGCGGAGGCGGCGGGCGTCCCGGCCTACGTCATCTTCCCCGACCGGACGCTGATCGAGATGGCGGGCCGCCGGCCGCAGAGCCTCGACGAGATGGCCGGCATCCCCGGCGTCGGGGCGACCAAGCTGGAGCGCTTCGGCCCGACCTTCCTCGCGGTGGTGACCGGCAGTGCGCCGGCGCCGCTGCACCCGGCGCGGCGCGAGATCGCCGGCCGCCCCGCCGGCGCGATCTTCGACAAGCTGCACGCCGCCCAGGTCGCGCTGTCGCGCGGCGCGGACGGCAGGGACAGGTACCTGAGCTGCACGGCGCGGACGCTGGCGCTGATCGCCGCCGAACGCCCCGGCACCCTGGCCCAGCTCGAGCGCGTCCAGGGCATGGGGCCGCTCAAGACCGAGCGTTTCGGCGGGGCCTTCCTGGCGATCCTGGGGGAGCCGGCCTGAGGGCGGCCCCGCTGCGCGGGGCGGCGCCGTGCGTGCAAGACGGGCTGGAATCCGTTTCGATCCAGGCGCTTGCCGCGGGCGTTTACCGGGTGTTCATCAAGATTGACGCGCCGGGCCGCGGACGCGGGACGTGAAAAGGCCCGCCGCGGGGGCGGGCCTTTCCGGTGGCGTTGCGCCGAGGTCAGTTCACCGGGCCCTGTTCGGCCGTGCCGGTGTGCATGATCTCGTCGTTCTCCGGGCCGTCGACGATCAGGTAGCCGACGAGGCCGCGCTCGGCGCGCGACAGCGCGTGGTCGACGAGCACGAAGGTGCCCGGACGGTCGATCTTGAAGTCGACGACCGTCGAGCCGCCCGGCGGGACGGTGACCGTCTGCACGCTGGTGATCGGCGGCGAGGTGATGCTGCCGAAGGTGTAGACGTTGTCGAAGATCTCGCCGATCACGTGGAACGACGAGGTGAAGTTCGGCCCGCCCACGCCGAAGTAGATGCGGACCGTCTCGCCGACGTTCGCATAGAGCGGATGCCGCTTGGTCAGCGCCTCGACCGCGCCGTTGAAGATGAAGTACTCCGGGTTCTCCGACACCAGCTTGTCGTAGTCCATCTCCATCAGCCCGCGCGTGCCGTAGGGCTCGACGGTGTAGAGCTCGCCCTGCATCACGTAGAACTCGCGGTCGACGAGCGGCAGCCCGCCCTCGGGCTCGACGACGATGAGGCCGTACATGCCGTTGGTGATGTGGTGGGCGACGCTCGCGGTGGCGCAGTGGTAGACGTAGACGCCGGGCTTCAGCGCCTTGAAGGTGAAGACGTTCTCCTCGCCGGGCGCGGTCTGGGTGGCGTGCGAGCCGCCGCCGGGGCCGGTCGCGGCGTGGAAGTCGACCGAGTGCGGCATGATGCTGTTCTCGGGGTTCTGCAGAGTCACCTCGACCGAGTCGCCGACGCGCACGCGCAGGAGCGGTCCCGGAACCTTGCCGTTGAAGGTCCAGTATTCGTAGGTGGTGCCGTCGTCGAGCTTGCCGACGAGCTCCTCGGTCACCAGCGTGACCTTCACCACTTCCGGCGCCCGCTGTCCGATCGGCGCGGGGAGGTCGCCCGGATCGCGCACGATGTCGGCGCCTTCCGCCTCGGAGGCGGCGCGCGGCCCGGCGACGACCTGGATCAGGCCCTCCATGCCGGCCAGCCGGTGGCCGGCGATGGTGCAGAAATAGGCGAAGTCGCCGGGCTTGTCGGCGACGAAGGCGAAGGTCGAGGAGGCGTTCTTGCCGATCACCTTCGACGAGCGGGCGTTGTACTGGTCGATGAAGATGTCGTGCTCGGCGCCCTCGCCGTTGATGAGGACGACCTGCACCAGCTCGCCCTCGTGCACGGTGAGGGTGGGGTTGACCTTGCCGTCGATGGTGCCGCCGACGCCGATGTAGACCATCCGGCCCTCGGCGATGCCGGTCCGGAGCGTGAAGACCAGCGGCGCATGGTAGCTGATGCCGGGCTGGGCGTTGACCGGGACCGGCGTCTCGGCCGCTGCCGCGGGCGCGGGCTGCGCGTCGCTCGCCCCGGCCTCGGTCGCCTGCGCCGTGTCGTGACCGTGGGTCTGCGCCAGCGCCCCGTCCGGCCACGCGAAGGCGCCGAGCACGAGCGCGCACGTTACCAGCGCGGCTCGGCCGAGGCTCCGCCAGCGGCCGGACCGCGGGCCCGGAGGGCCTTCAATCCGCAGAAGAGACATCAAACGTTCCTCCGATCCTTGGGACTGAGAGATGTGGTCGTCTCCCGGAGCGGCGATGCCTCCCCGAGCCTGCGAACCCGTTTCCGGGATCGCGGCGGCACGGCCTGCGACTGCACGGGAGGCTCGCCGGCAGGCCGCGCTCCTCTCCCGCCACGCTCCCGTGACTCGCCAGGGATCCCCGTCCCGAATTCGGCAGGCATCCTTCCCCCCGGTTTTCGTCCGCATCGTTGCGCAAGCGCAAGCACTTTCGCGCGGTGGGATCCGTAGCATGAAGTTACTCGTCACGCGACCGGGAAGCTCGGGCCCGGCGGTGGCCGGCGGCCGCGCGCGCCGGTTGCCCGCTCCCTGCCCACCCCTTGCCCCGCTGCCGGTTCGCCGCTATGCGAAGGTCCGGCGCAGGGCGCAGGGCGCAGGGGACGAGGCATGGCGAGCGGCGATCCGCAGGACCTGGTGACCACGGACTGGCTGGCGGCGCACCTCGAGGCGCCCGACGTCCGCATCCTCGACGCGAGCTGGTGCATGCCCGGCTCGGGCCGCGACCCCCATGCCGAGTTCGTCGCCCGCCACATCCCCGGCGCCCGCTTCTTCGACATCGACGAGATCGCCGACACCCGCTCGAGCCTGCCGCACATGGCCCCGCCGGTGGAGAAGTTCGTGTCGCGGATGCGCGCCATGGGCATCGGCGACGGCCACCGGGTCGTCGTCTACGATTCGACCGGCATCTGGAGCGCGCCGCGGGTCTGGTGGACCTTCCGCCTCTTCGGCAAGAGCGACGTGGCCGTGCTCGATGGCGGCCTGCCGAAGTGGATCGCCGAGGGCCGCCCGCTCGAGGACGGCGTGCCGATCATGCGCGACCGCCACTTCACCGCCCGCCGCGACGCGAGCCTGGTGCGCGACGTGACCCAGGTGGCCGCCTCGGCCAAGCTCGGCGACGCGCAGATCGTCGACGCCCGCTCGCGCGAGCGCTTCCTCGGCACGGCGCCGGAGCCGCGCCCGGGCCTGCGCTCCGGGCACATCCCGGGGGCGAAGAGCCTGCCCTATGGCGAGCTCGTCAATCCCGACGGCACCATGAAGGACGAGGCGGGCCTCGCCGCCGCCTTCGCCGCCGCCGGCGTCGACGTGACCAGGCCGGTCATCACCACCTGCGGCTCCGGCCTCTCGGCGGCGATCCTGAACCTCGGCCTCGAGCGGCTCGGCAACCGCGCCCACGCGCTCTACGACGGCTCCTGGGCCGAGTGGGGCGGCTATGCCGACCTCAAGGTCGAAACCGGATGAGGCACCGGGCGGGCGAGCGGATCGACTATGTCGTGACGTTCCTCGAGATGGACGCCCGGCCCGCCTTCCCGCGGCCGCACCTGCCGGCCGGGCCGGCGGCGGCGCTGATCGGCGCCGACCGGCCGCCGGTCTGGTACTTCCTCGACCTCTACGACGCGGTCGGCGCCGGCTACGAGTGGACCGACCAGCACGACCGCCCGGCCGGGGAGGTCGAGGCCTTCCTGCACGACCCGGCCGTCACCCTCTACAGCCTGATCCGCGACGGCTGGCCGCACGGCTTCTTCGTGCTCGACAGCCGCGCGCCGCAGGTCTGCGACCTCGGCTACTTCGGGCTGGTGCCCGAGGCGGTGGGCCGCGGGCTCGGCACCTTCCTGCTGCAGACGGCGCTGCACATGGCCTGGGACCGGCCGGGGACCCGCAGGGTCACGGTCAACACCAACTCGCTTGACCATCCCCGTGCGCTTCCGCTCTACCAGAAAGCCGGCTTCGTCCCCGTCCGGCGCGAGACCCGCTCGCGCGTGCTCACCCGCGACCGCGACGTGATCGAGGCCTGAACCCGAGGAAGCCGCCCATGCTCGAGACGCTGAAGCCCACGCCCCCCGACCGGATCCTCGAGGTGCTCAACCTCTTCCGCGCCGATCCGCGCACCGACAAGCTCGACCTCGGCATCGGCGTCTACAAGGATGCCGCGGGCCGCACGCCGGTGATGCGCGCGGTCAAGGCGGCGGAGGCGAAGCTGCTGCGCGAGCAGGACAGCAAGGCCTATGTCGGCATCCTCGGCGATCCCGAGTTCGTCGCCGCGATGGCCGAGCTCGCGCTCGGCGACGCGGTGCCGCGCGACCGGCTCTCGGGCGGGCAGACGCCGGGCGGGACGGGGGCGATCCGGCTCCTGCTCGAGCTCGTGCAGCGGGCGGCGCCGGGCGCCACGGTCTGGATCTCCGATCCGACCTGGCCGAACCATCCGGCGATCGCCGGCTATCTCGGCATCCCGACCCGCAGCTACCGCTATCTCGACGCGGCGACCGGCGGGGTCGATTTCGCCGGGATGATGCGCGACCTCGTCGAGGCGAAGCCGGGCGACGTGCTGCTGCTGCACGGCTGCTGCCACAATCCGACCGGGGCGAACCTCTCGCCCGAGGAGTGGCGGGAGGTCACCGACTTCCTGCTCGCGAAGGGGGTCGTGCCGCTGGTCGACCTCGCCTACCAGGGCTTCGGCGACGGGCTCGAGGCGGATGTCGCGGGGCTGCGCCAGATGGCGGCGGCGGTGCCGGAGCTGCTGCTCGCCACCAGCTGCTCGAAGAACTTCGGCGTCTACCGCGACCGGGTGGGGGCCGCCTTCGTGCTCTCGGCCTCGCCGCAGGCGGCCGAGGTCACCAAGTCGAACGTCGGCTCGCTCGGGCGGCTCAACTATTCCTTCCCGCCCGACCACGGGGCGAAGGTGGTGTCGCTCATCCTCGGCGACCGCGAGCTGCGCGCCGACTGGATGGCCGAGCTCGAGGCGATGCGGAGCGGCATGCTCGAGATCCGCCAGGGGCTGGCCGATGCGCTGCGGCGCGCGACCAACTCCGACCGGTTCGACTTCGTCGCCGCCCACCGCGGCATGTTCTCCCGGCTCGGCCTCTCGCCGGAGCAGGTGGCGCGGCTGCGCGACGAGCACGGCATCTACATGGTCGGCGACAGCCGGGTGAACATCGCCGCCCTGAAGGCCGACCGGCTCGAGACGGTGGCGCAGGCGATCGTCTCCGTCAGCAGCTGATAGGAGCGATCACGGGCGGGTGGGCACGCGTGCCCACTGGGCGACTCTGTTGTTTTTGCTGGGTAATCCCCGTCGCCGTCAACCGGATGGAAACCTTCGTTAACGGCCCCGGGCACGCCGGGGCGGTCAGCCGGGCGGGAAGACGGCGACGCGTTCGGGGCGGAGGCCGACCGGGGCGCCGGGGGCGAGGGCGAGGGATTCCCAGGCGGCGCGGGGGAGCTCGGCCTCGATGGTGCGGCCGGCGCCGAGGGCGAGCTCGACGCGGGCGGTGCCGCCGTGGGTCACGACGTGGGAGACGCGGGCGTCGAGGAGGCTCGCGGGGTCGCCGGCGGGCAGGAGGCGGAACTCGTGCGCGCGCACGAAGCCGGTGGCGGGGCCGTCGGCGACGCCGGCGGTGAGCTCGACGGCCTCGGGCGGCAGCGGGCGGCCGGCGAGGGAGACGCGGCCGGCGGCGACGGTGACGTCGAAGCGGCTGGCGCCGCCGAGGAAGCCGTACATGAAGGCGGTGGCCGGGGCGGCCTCGACCTCGACCGGGGTGCCGCTCTGCTCGATGCGGCCGGCGTTCATCACCACGATGCGGTCGGCGACCTCGAGCGCCTCCTCCTGGTCGTGGGTGACGAAGATCGTGGTGACCGGGAGCTCGTCGTGCAGCTGGCGGAGCCAGCGGCGGAGGTCGCGGCGGACGGCGGCGTCGAGGGCGCCGAAGGGCTCGTCGAGGAGGAGGACGCAGGGCTCGATGGCCAGCGCGCGGGCGAGGGCGACGCGCTGGCGCTGGCCGCCGGAGAGCTGGGCCGGGAAGCGGTCGCCGAGGCCGTCGAGCTGCACCGTGGCGAGCAGGCGCTCGACGCGGGCGCGCCGCTCGGCCATCGCCGGGCGGCGGGCGGCCGGCATCACCCGCATGCCGAAGTCGATGTTCTGCCGCACCGTCATGTGGCGGAAGAGGGCGTAGTGCTGGAAGACGAAGCCGATCCGCCGCTCGCCGGCCGAGAGGTGGGTGGCGTCCCGGCCGCCGATGAGGATGCGGCCGGCGTCGGGGAAGTCGAGGCCGGCGATCAGGCGCAGGAGCGTGGTCTTTCCCGAGCCGGAGGGGCCGAGCAGGGCGAGCAGCTCGCCCTCGGCGACCTCGAGGCTGAGGTCGTTGACGGCGGCGAAGGTCTCGAAGCGGCGCGAGACGTGGTCGATGAGAATGCTCATTGCGGGCTCATCCCTGCTGCGGCCGCCGACGAGAGCGAGCAGCGTTTCCCGATCCCCGCCCGTGCCCTTCGGAGAGGAAGGCCGGGCCGGGGCGGGGGCGGGCAACTCGAAGGTCGTGTCATTGGGCGTGCCGCTCCAGCAGGAACTTGAGGACGAGGGTGGCGACGGCGATGAGCGCGAGCGTCGAGGCGGCGGCGAAGGCGCCGACGACGTTGAAGTCGTTGAAGAGGAGCTCGATCTGCAGGGGAAGGGTGTTGGTCTGGCCGCGGATCGAGCCGGAGACGACCGAGACGGCGCCGAACTCGCCCATGGCGCGGGCATTGGTGAGGACGGCGCCGTAGAGGAGCGCCCAGCGGATGTTGGGCAGCGTCACCAGGCGGAAGGTCTGCCAGGGCGAGGCGCCGAGCGAGAGGGCGGCCTCCTCGTCCTCGGAGCCCTGGGCCTGCATCAGCGGGATGAGCTCGCGGGCGACGAAGGGGGCGGTGACGAAGAGGCTGACGAGGACGATCGCCGGGACGGAGAACATGACCTGCACGCCCCAGGACTGCAGCGTCGGGCCGAGCAGGCCCTGCTGGCCGTAGAGGAAGAGGTAGATGGTGCCGGCGACGATCGGCGAGACCGAGAAGGGGATCTCGATCAGCGAGATCATCAGCTTGCGGCCGGGGAAGTCGTAGCGGGCGACCGCCCAGGCGGTGGCGATGCCGAAGACCATGTTGACCGGCACGACGATGACGGCGGTCAGCACGGTCAGGAAGACCGCGTGCAGCGTGTCGGGCTGCATGATGTTGGCGACATAGGCCGCCCAGCCCTCGGCGAAGGCCGAGGCGAAGATGAGGGCGAGCGGCACGACGAGGGTGACGAGCGCGATGAGGAGCGCCGCGGCGATGAGCAGCCGGGCGCCGAGGCCGTCAGTCGCGGCGGGCATGGCGGAGCACCCGGGCCTGGAGGCTGTTGGTGAGGAAGAGGAGGAGGAAGGCGACGAGGAGCAGCACCGAGGCGAGGGCGGCGGCGGCGGGGTAGTTGAACTCGTCGAGGCGGATGAAGATGAGGAGCGAGGTGATCTCGGTGACCATCGGCAGGTTGCCGGCGATGAAGACGACGGCGCCGAACTCGCCGATCGAGCGGGCGAAGGCCATGGTGGTGCCGGCGAGGAAGGCGGGCAGGATGACCGGCCAGATGACGAGGGCGAAGACCTGCCAGGGGCGGGCGCCGAGGCTGCGGGCCGCCTCCTCGACGTCGGCGGAGAGATCCTCGAGCACCGGCTGCACGGTGCGCACGACGAAGGGGATCGAGGTGAAGAACATCGCCGCCATGATGCCGAGGGGCGCGTAGGCGACCTTGATGCCGAGCGGCTCGAGGTAGCGGCCGAACCAGCCGTTCGGGGCGAAGAGGGTGACGAGGGTGAGGCCGGCGACCGCGGTCGGCAGCGCGAAGGGGAGGTCGACGAGGGCGTCGAGCAGCCGGCGGCCGGGGAAGCGGTAGCGGGTCAGCACCCAGGCGAAGAGGAGGCCGACGACGGCGTTGACGACGGTGGCGGCGAGCGCCGCGGTCAGCGTGATGCGGAAGGAGGCGAGCGAGCGGGGGGCGGTGACGATCTTCCAGTAGTCCTCCCAGCCGAGGCTCGCGGTCTTGATCGCCATGGCGACGAGCGGCAGCAGGACGATGAGCGCGAAGTAGGTGAGCGCGATCCCCATCGACAGGCCGAAGCCGGGCATGACCCGGCGGCGGCGTTGCAGGCTGGTCATCGGCATGGGCGCGGCTCCCCGGAGCGGGCCGCCCTCCGGCAGCCCGTTCCGATCGTGGAGGGACGGGCGCGCGGGGCGCGCCGCGGGTCCGGTGCTACTGCGCGACGAAGACCTCGTCGAGCTTTCCGCCCTCGGCGAAATGCTCCTCGCCGACCTTCGCCCAGCCGCCGAAGGTCTCGTCGACCGAGAAGAGCCGGACCGGCGGGAACTGGTCGGCGTGGGCGGCCATCACCGCCTCGTCGTTCACCCGGTTGCCGAAGCCGACGATGATCTCCTGCGCCTTCGGCTGGTAGAGATAGTCGAGGTAGGCCTCGGCCACATCGCGGCTGCCGCGGGCGTCAACCACCTTGTCGACCACGGCGACCGGGAACTCGGCGAGCAGGCTCGTCGGCGGCACCACCGGCTGCACCTTGTCGGCGCCGTACTGCCTGGCGATGGCGGCGAGCTCGGCCTCGAAGGTGATGAGGACGTCGCCGATGCCGCGCTCGGCGAAGGTCGTGGTGGCGGCGCGGCCGCCGGTGTCGAAGACCGGCACGTTGGCGAAGACCTTCTGCAGGTATTCGGTCACCTTCGCCTCGTCGCCGCCGAAGGCCTCGCCGGCCCAGGCGCGGGCGGCGAGGTAGGTGTAGCGCCCGTTGCCCGAGGTCTTCGGGTTGGGGAAGACGACCTGCACGTCGTCGCGGGCGAGATCGTCCCAGTCGTCGATGCCCTTGGGGTTGCCGGCGCGCACGACGAAGGCCGGCAGCGAATAGTAGGGCGAGGCGTTGTTGGGCAGCCGCTCGGCCCAGTCGGCGGCGACGAAGCCGTTGTCGGCGAGGAACTGGACGTCGGTGACCTGGTTGAAGGTCACGACGTCGGCCTGCAGCCCCTCGACGACGGCGCGGGCCTGCTTGGAGGAGCCGGCGTGGCTCTGGTCGACCTGGAGCGGCGCGCCGTGCTCGGCCTGCCAGTCGGCCGAGAACTGCTCGTCGATCGCGGCGTAGAGCTCGCGGCCGATGTCGTAGGACACGTTCAGAATGGTATCGACCTCGGCGTGCGCCGCCGGCGCGAAGGTCGCGACGCCGATCGCCAGCGCGAGGGTGCGCAAGCTCCCCTGAGCCATGATTCTTCTCCCGAAACTCACCCCGCCGGCTGTCCGGCGAACCGGCCGGGGAGGATAGCCGCGGACTCGCCCGATGCAATGATCCGGCGGGCCTGCGGCGCAAATAAGACCGGTGTCGCGCCCGCGGCCGGCGGCGGCGGACGGGCGTTCGCGGGAGGCGGGCCGGGGGAGGACATCCGCGCCGGATGGGGCGCGGGGGGCGAACGGACGACCGTGGCCGCGCGAGGTCGGCCGCGGCGCGCCGGGGCGGCGCGGCCCCGGTCAGGCCGGGCGGTCGTATCCGGTCGGTCGGCCGAAGGTGGCCCACCAGTCGTCGGCGCCCCGGCGGACGGCGGCGTAGACGGCGCGGCCGATCGCCTCGCCGAGGGGGGTGTGCAGGCCGGCGAAGGCGCCGTCGCCGGGCGGCGCGGCGACGAGGATGCAGTCGGTGCCGGTGCCGGTGATCCGGCCCCCGGGCCGGTCGGGGGCGGCGTCGATCACGGCGGCGGGGCGCGCCTCGGCGGCGACGCTGAGGGCCTCGGC
>NZ_CALLYO010000275.1 GCF_937858865.1 uncultured Amaricoccus sp.
GGTGGATCACGACCTTCGCGTCGGTATCGACGATCAGGTAGTGCCGCACGCTCGGGACCGAGAAATAGCCGGCGAGCTTGGCGCCCCGGTCGATGCCCCGGCTCGACGGCGAGACCACCTCCACCACGACGAGGGGGTCGTCCACCACGATCGCGTCGCCGGGCAGGGGCGGCCCGCACCGCACCAGCGCATCGGGCTCGTAGACCGTCCGGTCGCCGACCTTGACCGACATCCCGTCGGGAAGGGCCTGGCAGGGGAGGGCCTGCGCGCCGATGGCGTTGCGCAGGGCGACGGCGGCGTTGAGCTTTGCGATCGCGTGGTTCACCCGCTCGGGCGCCATGGCAACGACGACGCCGTTGTCGAGCTCGTAGCGGCCCGACGGCTGCTGCAGTACCCAGGCGATGAACTCGTCGGCCGTGAACCGGATCTCCCGCAGCTGCTCCATCGCCGGACCGCTCTCCTTCCGCCGCCCATCCTAGCACCCCCGGCGCGACACGCGAAGGCCCCGCCCGAGGGGGCGGGGCCTTGCGAAAAGGAAGCGCGGGACGCCTTCAGGCCGCGGTCTGCGCCTTCTCGATGGCGCGCTTGACCTTCAGCGCCCGCGGCGACAGCACCGCCTCGTCCGCCTTCAGCAGGAAGGCGTCGAGCCCGCCGCGGTGGTCGACGCTGCGGAGCGCCGCGGCCGAGATGCGCAGGCTCACCGTCTGGTTCAGCGCGTCGCTCGACAGCGACACATCGTTGAGGTTGGGCAGGAACCGCCGCTTGGTCTTGTTGTTGGCATGGCTCACGTTGTTGCCGACCATCGGGCTCTTGCCGGTCAGTTCGCAGCGGCGGGGCATTCGGGACCGTCCTTCGGATAACCTGCAGGCACCGGCGACTCCGCCCGTGCCGGAAAACTCGAAGCGGCCTGATAGCCGCGATCGGCCGGGGCGTCAATCCCCGGCCCGCGCCGGCGCACCGAAGATCTCCGCCAGCAGCGTCTCGGCCGCGGCCTCCGGCGCGATCTCGCCGCGCGCCACCCGCGCCGCAAGCTCGCGCCGGCAGGCGGCGGTGGCCGGATCGGCGGTCAGCCGCGCGAGCAGCCCGGTCTCGAGCGCATGGGCGAACCAGGCCTCGGCCTGCGCCTGCCGCCGGGCGGCGAAGCTGCCGCCGGCGACGCGCGCCTCGGCGAGCGCCTCGACCGCCCCCCAGGCCTCGGCGAGCCCGGCCCCGGTCAGCGCCGACACGGTCATGGCGCGGGGATAGCCCTGCGGGTCGCCCGGGCGCGACCGGAGCAGCCGCAGCGCCCCGGCATAGTCGGCCCGGGTGCGCCGGGCCTGCGCCTCGAGCGCACCGTCCGCCTTGTTGACCAGGATGAGGTCGGCCATCTCCATGATGCCGCGCTTCACCCCCTGCAGCTCGTCGCCGCCCCCCGGCGCGATCAGCAGCACGAAGACGTCGGTCATCTCGGCCACCATCGTCTCCGACTGGCCGACCCCCACCGTCTCGACCAGCACCACCTCGGCCCCCCAGGCCTCGACCAGCCGGATCGCCTCGCGCGAGCGGCGGGCGACGCCGCCGAGCGCCGCCTGGCTCGGGCTCGGCCGGATGAAGGCGAGCGGCGAGCGGGCGAGCTGCTCCATCCGCGTCTTGTCGCCGAGGATCGAGCCGCCCGAGCGCGCCGAGGAGGGATCGACCGCCAGCACGGCGATCCGCTGCCCGCGCCCGGTCAGCATCAGCCCGAGGCTCTCGATGAAGCTCGACTTGCCGACCCCCGGCGTCCCGGTCAGCCCGACGCGCAGGCTCGGGCGGACGGGCAGCGGCAGCGCCTCGATGAGCGCCCGCGCCCGCGCCCGGTGCTCGGGCCGGGTCGATTCGATCAGCGTGATCGCGCGGGCGAGCGCGCGGCGGTCGCCGCGGGCCAGCCCTTCCAGCATCTCTCCGCCATCACGCAAGCTTCAGCATCCTCGCCCTTGGCCTTCCCGTGCCTCTTTGGCATATCCTGGGCGTCCCGATCCATAGCCCGCGCGAGCGTTCCGCCATGTCGAAGATCCTCCGCGCCCTGCCCGCCCTCGCCCTCCTCGGCTTCGCGACGGCCCTGCCCGGCCCCGCCTCGCGGGCGGCGGTCGACCGCAGCAGCTTCTCCTTCTCCATCGCCGGCATTCCGGTCGGCGCGGCCTCCTTCGCCTTCGAGCAGGCCGGCGGGAGCTACAGCGCATCGACCCGCATCGACACCGCCGGCCTCGTCGGCGTGTTCACCGACTTCTTCTACGACGGGCAGGCGAAGGGCCAGCTCGCCGCCGGCGGCAAGGTGGTGCCGCAGATCTTCACCGCCACCTCGAAGTCGCCGCGCGCGCTGCGCAAGAGCCGCATCGAGTGGAAGAACGGCACGCCGGTCGCCGTCTCGGTCGAGCCGCCGCGCGATTCGGCCCCCGACCCGGCCGAGCAGGCCGGCACGCTCGACCCGGTCTCGGCCAGCCTCCGGCTGCTGCGCGATGCGCCGGCGGACGAGATCTGCGACACCACGGTCATGGTCTTCGACGGCTCGCGGGTCTCCCGCCTCAAGGTGGCGGCGCCGGTCGAGAAGAACGGCCGCCTCGTCTGCGCCGGCACCTACGCCCGGCTCAAGGGCGAGGCCTCGAGCATGGTCGGCGCGCGCGAGTTCCCCTTCTCGATCACCTTCGCCCGCACCGCCGACGGCATGGCGACCCTCGAGCGCGTCGAGGCGCCGACCAACTTCGGCCAGGCCGTCGTCGCCCGCAACGACTGAGCCCCCGCATCGGCTCGCCGGGGCGGGGAGGGCGCACCCCTCGTTCGCGTCCGAACCGATGCCGCGCCTCCTGCGCGAGGCGGGCATTCCCAAGCCCGACCCCGCTCGGTATCTCTGGGCGGACAGTCCAGGGAGGCCGCCCGTGACCGACTTCGCCCGCACCCGATCGCTCTTCCACCTGCCCGAGGGCGTCGTCTACCTCGACGGCAACTCGCTCGGCCCGCTGCCCGTGGCGGCGGTCGAGGCGGTGAACCGCACCATGCGCGAGGAATGGGGCGAGGACCTCATCCGCGCCTGGAACACCCGCGGCTGGATGGGCAAGCCGCGCCGGCTCGGCGACCGCATCGGCCGGCTGATCGGCGCGCCGGAGGGGACGGTCGTCGTCGGCGACACCCTCTCCATCAAGGTCTTCCAGGCGCTCGCCGCGGCCCTCGCCCTCCGCCCCGAGCGCCGGGTCATCCTGTCGGACGACGGCAACTTCCCGACCGACCTCTACATGGCCCAGGGCCTCGCCCGCCTGCTCGGCAACGGCACGACGCTGCGCACCCCCGCGCCCGAGGCGGTCGAGGCCGCGATCGGCGAGGACGTCGCCGTCGTCATGCTGACCGAGGTCGACTACCGCACCGGCCGCCTGCACGACATGCCCCGCATCATCGACAAGGCGCACGCCGCCGGCGCCCTCGTCGTCTGGGACCTCGCCCACTCCGCCGGCGCGCTGCCGGTCGACGTCCTCGGCAACGACGCCGACTTCGCCGTCGGCTGCACCTACAAGTACCTGAACGGCGGCCCCGGCGCGCCCGCCTTCATCTACGTCGCCCCCCGCCTCGCCGACGCGGCCGAGCCCGCGCTCTCCGGCTGGCTCGGCCACGACGCCCCCTTCGCCTTCGAGCTCGGCTACCGCCCGGCCGCCGGCATCGAGCGGATGCGCGTCGGCACCCCGCCGCTCCTCTCCTACGCCGCCCTCGAGGCCGCCCTCGACGCCTGGGACGGCGTCGAGATGGCGGACGTCCGTGCCCGCTCGATCGAGCTCTCCGAGCGCTTCATCGCCGAGGTCGAGGCGCGCTGCCCCGAACTTGCCCTCGCCAGCCCCCGCGACCCCGCCCGCCGCGGCAGCCAGGTCTCCTTCCGCTTCCCCGACGGCTATGCCGCCATGCAGGCGCTGATCGCCCGCGGCGTCATCGGCGACTTCCGCGCCCCCGACATCATGCGCTTCGGCTTCACCCCCCTCTACCTCGCCGAAGCGGACGTCGTCCGCGCCGCCGAGATCCTCGGCGAGGTGATGTCCGGCCGCCTCTGGGACGACCCCGCCTACCGCAAGCTCTCCGCCGTGACCTGACGGCTTGAACATATGCCAAGCATACGCTAGATTGATGGCATCCTTGGGAGCCATGATCCGATGCGGACCGTCTCGATCTTTCGCAACAATCGCAACCAGGCTGTCCGCCTGCCGAAGGACCTCGAGTTCCCCGGCGTCACCGAGCTGAGCATCGAGCGGCGCGGCGACGCCCTCATCCTGCGCCCGGTCCGTCCGAGCTGGACCTCCTTCGCCGACGAGCCGGCCGCCGATGCCGACTTCCTCCGCGAGCGTCCGGACCTGATCGAGGAAGGCCGGTTCGACTTCGGCGGCGATGACGCCCCGCGATGAGTCGGGTCTGCATGCTCGACACCAACATCTGCTCCTTCATCATCCGCGAGCGACCCCTCTCGGTCCTCGAAAGGCTGCAGGCGGCGGCTGAGGCCGGCGACGGTGTCGTGATCTCCGTCGTCACCTACTACGAGATGCTCCTCGGCACGATCGGCCGGCGCGCCAGCCCGCGCCACGCCGGCCTCGTCGAGGCCTTCGTCGGCCGCATCTCCGCAATCCTGCCCTGGGACCGCCAGGCGGCCGAGGAGGCAACCCGCATCCGGCAGGATCTCGAAGCCCGCGGCATGCCGATCGGCGGCAACGACGCGATGATCGCCGGCCACGCCCGCGCCGCCGGCTGTATCCTCGTGACCAACAACCTCCGCGAGTTCGCGCGGGTCGGAGGCCTCAGCGTCGAGGACTGGGCGACCGGGTGAACGCCACCCGGATACTCGGCCCGAGAGGCCCGGAGGGGCATTCACGAAGCATTAACACATGAAATCCCTTTGCTTTCATAGAGATAAGTATAGTTTCGCGCGCGAAATCACGCTCGCATCCCGGCCGCGGCAGGCCGTCCCCGCCTCAGAAGAAGTCCCAGACGAGCTTCAGCGACACGAGGAAGAGCGCCGCCTGCACGAAGCCGAAGAAGAGCCGGTCCGGCATGATCCGGGTGAGCTTCGCCCCCACCCAGGTGCCGAGGATGCCGACCGGCAGCGCGGTCAGGGGCAGCGCCGGGTCGATCGCGCGGAAGGAGCCGAGCTGCCAGTAGGGGACGAGCTTGGCCGCGTTGATGATCGCGAAGAGGATGGTCGCTGTCCCGGCGAAGGCGAGCTTCTCGAGCTTCTGCGGCAGCACGTACATCTGGAAGGGCGGCGCGCCCGAATGCGAGACGAAGCTGGTGAAGCCCGCCAGCGTCCCCCAGAAGATCCCCCGCGGCAGGTCGGCCGGCCGCGCCTCGGCGAGGCTCCGGTGGCGCGCCCAGGCGTTCAGGCAGTAGCCGAGCCCCACCGCCCCGACCAGCAGCCCGACGAAGGCGTCCGACACCCGCGAGGCCACCGCCCAGCCGACCAGCACTCCGAGGAGCCCGGAGGGGACGAGGATGCGCAGGTTGCGCGCCGAATAGTCCCGCCGGTAGAGCCAGAGCCCCACCCAGTCGGTGACGATGTAGATCGGCAGCAGCAGCGCCGCCGCCGCCACCGGCGACATGACCAGCGCCAGCACCGGCACCCCGAGCGTCGCCACCGCCGGCAGCCCGCCCTTGGAGAGGCCGACCAGGAAGGCCGCGAGCGCGGTCAGGACGATGAGCAGGACGGGCTCGTGCATCGCGCCGGAGGGCGGCTCACGCCCGCGCCGCGGCGAGTTCCGCGATGCGGCGCAGCGCCAGCTCGTAGCCCTGGACGCCGCAGCCGACGATGATCCCGTCGGCCCGCAGCGAGACGAAGGACCGGTGGCGGAATCGCTCCCGCTTGTGGACGTTCGAGACATGCACCTCGATCACCGGCCCCTCGAAGGCGTTCAGCGCGTCGAGGACGGCGACCGAGGTATGGGTCAGCGCCCCGGCGTTGATGGCGATGCCGGCGGCGAGCCCGCGCGCCTCCTGGATCCAGTCGACGATCTGGCCCTCCCAGTTCGACTGCAGGAAGCGCAGCTCGAGCCCGAGCTCGCCCGCGACCGCCGCGCAGCGCCGCTCGACGTCGGCGAGCGTCGCGGGGCCGTAGATCTCCGGCTGGCGCTGCCCGAGCAGGTTGAGGTTCGGTCCGTTGAGAACATAGACGATCGCGGGCATGTCGCTCCCCGGCCCCGGATTCCGACGCCCTTCCTGCACCATCCGGCCCGGTGCCGCCAGCGTCAACTTCCGCCGGCCCGCCGCCTCAGGCGATGGCGATCGCGACGAGGACCACGATGACGAGCCCGACCACGGCCCAGATGCCGCCGCGGAAGCGCTGCATGAAGTCCCGCGGATCCCTGTCGGCCATCTTCCCCTCCGCTATGCGAGCGGCACCACCTTGACCGCGGCGCCGTCGGCGGCCAGCGCGATCTCGCCGCGCTTCAGGCGCAGCGCGTCGCGGCCGAAGACCTCGAGCCGCCAGCCGTGCAGCGCCGGCACGTCCGCGCCCTCGCCGGAGGCGATGGCGTCGAGCTCCGCCCCCGAGGCGATAAGCCGCTGCGCCACCCCCGCCGACTCGGCGCGCGCCTTGAGCAACACCCGCAGCAGGTCGGCGAGCGCCTCGGCCCCCGGCTTGCGGTGGTGCGCCTCGGGCGCATGCGGGATCTCCGAGGGCGGCAGCGCCTCGGCGGTGGCGACCGCGGCGAGGATGCCCTCGGCGATCTCGCCGCGGCGCGCCTCGCGCAGCAGGAGCCGCGACTTGCCGAGATCCTCGAGCGTCCGCGGCCGGTTGGCGGCCAGCTCGAGCAGCGCGTCGTCCTTCAGGATCCGCCCGCGCGGCACGTTGCGCTCCTGCGCCAGCGTCTCGCGCAGCCGGGCGAGCTCGCGCAGCGCGGCGAGGAAGCGCGGCGCGCTCGAGCGGGTCTTGATCCGCGTCCAGGCCTCCTCCGGGTCGCTGCGGTAGGTGGCCGGATCGGTCAGCACCGCCAGCTCCTCCTCGACCCAGGCCTCGCGGCCGGTCTCGCTGAGCCGCCTGGCGAGCACCTCGTAGATGCGGCGCAGATGCGTCACGTCGGCCAGCGCATAGGCCATCTGCGCCGCGCTGAGCGGCCGCCGGCTCCAGTCGGTGAAGCGCGACGACTTGTCGACGTGGCCGTGCGCGACCTGCCGCACCAGCGTCTCGTAGCCGACCTGGTCGCCGTAGCCGCAGACCATGGCCGCGACCTGCGTGTCGAAGAAGGGCTCGGGCAGCACGCCGGCGTCGGTCTGGAAGATCTCGAGGTCCTGCCGCGCCGCGTGGAAGACCTTCACCACCCGCTTGTTGCGGAAGAGCTCGTAGAGCGGCTCGAGCGACAGCCGGTCGGAGAGCGTGTCGACGAGCACCGCCCCCTCGTCGCCCGTGCCGGGCCGGGCGAGCTGCACCAGGCAGAGCTGGGCATAGTAGGTGCGCTCGCGCAGGAACTCCGTGTCGACCGTCACGTAGGGGCTGCTCGCGGCTTCGGCGCAGAAGCGGGCGAGCGCATCGGTGTCCGTGATCAAGCGCCGGCCCCGCGCTCGGTGGCTGTCGTCGACAGCGTGGCAAAAACAGGCACTTGCAACGCGACTCCCTACGGAAACTGCGGCGACTATTCGCACAGGCCCGGGGCCATGGCAAGGTTGCGCTCGGGCGCCGCGCGGCGCCGCGGCGCGGGCAGGGCAGGGGCGGCGATTCCCCGCCGGCCCGAACCTGCGGCCGCCGCCTTCGCCTTCCCGATCAGCCGGTTGGCCCGTCACGGAACGGTCACGAAACTGACGCGCAACTGTCGGTTCCGCCTCCTATGGTGCGAGCCGTGGATCGGGCCGGGTGGCTCCGGCGACCCGGGCCCGCTCGCCTCGTGTTCACGTCCCGGAAGGAAGAGACGATGAAGACCCTGAGCTCGACCGTCGCGGCGCTGGCGCTCGCCGCGTCGCTCCCCGCCCTCGCCGCCGCCCAGTCGCGCGGCCAGATCCAGATCGCCGGATCGTCGACCGTCCTCCCCTATGCCTCGATCGCCGCCGAGGCCTTCGGCGAGAACTTCGACTTCCCGACGCCCGTCGTCGCCTCGGGCGGCTCCTCCGCCGGCCTGCAGCAGTTCTGCGCCGGCGTCGGCCTCGACACCGTCGACATCGCCAACGCCTCGCGGCCGATCCGCGAGAGCGAGATCGAGACCTGCGCCGCCAACGGCGTGAAGGACATCATCGAGGTCCGCATCGGCTACGACGGCATCGTCTTCGCCTCGAAGACCGACGGCCCGGGCTTCACCGCCTTCACCCCCGCCCAGTGGTACCAGGCGCTCGCCGCCGAGGTCGTCAGGGACGGCGCCCTCGTGCCGAACCGGGCCAGGACCTGGGCCGAGGTCGACCCGAGCCTGCCCGCCGCCCCGATCCTCGCCTTCGTCCCCGGCACCAAGCACGGCACTCGCGAGGTCTTCGAGGAGAAGGTGATCCTGCAGGGCTGCGAGGACGCCGGCGCCCTCGCGGCGATCGCCGCGCTCAAGGGCGGCGACGAGGACGCGGCGACCGACGCCTGCGTCAAGCTGCGCACCGACGGCGCCTCGGTCGACATCGACGGCGACTATACCGAGACGCTGGCCCGCATCCAGAGCGACCCGAACGGCATCGGCGTCTTCGGCCTCGCCTTCTACGAGAACAACACCAACGTGCTGAAGGTCGCCACCATGTCGGGCGTCACGCCCTCGACCGGGACGATCGCCTCGGGCGAATACCCGGTGTCGCGCCCGCTCTTCTTCTACCTCAAGAAGGCGCACATCGGCGAGGTGCCCGGCCTCAAGGAGTTCGCCGAGTTCTTCGTCTCCGACGCGGTGGCCGGCCCGGACGGCCCGCTCGCGGCCTACGGCCTCGTCTCCGACCCCGAGCTCGCCGCGACCCAGGCCAGGCTGGCGAACGAGGAGACCCTCGACCCGGCGAGCTGATCGCCTCCCGGCGCCTCCACCCGGCGGGGGCGCCTCCATCGCAGTCCGCATACGGGTGAGCCATGTCCGCCGGCCTCCTCTTCCTCGTCCTGGCGATCCTGGCGGTCGCCGGATACCTGAGCGGCCGCTGGCGCGCCGCCGCCGGCGGCGACACCCGGGCGCTGCACTCGCGCACGACCTACCACGGCCTGGCGGTGGCGCTCGCCGCGCTGCTCGCCGGCATCGTCACCTTCGTCCTGCTCAACCTCCTCGCGACCGTGGCGCCGGAGATCGGCAGCCGCTTCGTCGCGATCGCCTCGATCGCCCTCGCCCTCGCTGCCTTCGTGGCGGTCTGGGCCCGCATCACGCCGGCCTTCCGCGCCCGCAACCTCGTCGAGACGATCGTCCTCGGCCTCCTCCTCCTCGCCGCGACGGTCGCGATCTTCACCACCGCGGCGATCGTGCTCAGCCTCGTCTTCTCGACCGCCCGCTTCTTCGGCCAGTACAGCTGGAGCGAGTTCTTCTTCGGCACGGTCTGGTCGCCGGCCTTCCAGGGCGTGAGCCGGCTCGGCATGCTGCCGCTGCTCTGGGGCACGCTCTACGTCAGCGCCATCGCGCTCGCCGTCGCCGTACCGATCGGGCTCTTCACCGCCATCTTCCTGACGCAGTACGCCTCGCCCCGCTTCCGCAGGGCGGCGAAGCCGGCGATCGAGATCCTCGCCGGCATCCCGACCATCGTCTACGGCCTCTTCGCGCTCGTCACCGTCGGGCCGATCCTGCGCGACTGGTTCGCCCAGCCGACCGGGCTCGGCTCCTCCTCCGCCTCGGTGATGACCGCGGGCCTCGTCATGGGGATCATGCTCATCCCCTTCGTCTCCTCGCTCTCGGACGACATCATCACCGCCGTGCCGCGCGCCATGCGCGAGGGCTCGCTCGGCCTCGGCGCCACCCAGTCCGAGACGATCCGCCGCGTCATCATCCCGGCGGCGCTCCCCGGCATCGTCGGCGCCGTCCTGCTCGCCGCCTCGCGCGCCATCGGCGAGACGATGATCGTCGTGCTCGGCGCCGGCGCCGCGGCGCAGCTCTCGCTCAACCCGTTCGAGGCGATGACGACGATCACGGTGAAGATCGTCAGCCAGCTGACCGGCGACACCGACTTCAACTCGCCCGAGACGCTCGTCGCCTTCGCCCTCGGCATCACCCTCTTCGTGCTGACCCTCGGCATGAACGTCCTCGCCCTCTACATCGTGCGCCGCTACCGGGAGCAGTACGAATGACCGACGCGACCTTCGTCCCCGCGGCGCTCGACCCGGAGCGCCGCGCCGCGCTGACGCGCCGCCGCTACGCCGCCGAGAAGCGCTTCCGCCTCTACGGCGTCGGCGCCATCGGCGTCTCCATCGCCGCCCTCGTGCTCCTGCTCGTCTCGGTGCTGGGCGGCGGCCTGCCCGCCTTCACCCAGACCTTCGTCCGCGCCCAGATCTACCTCGACCCGGCGGTGCTCGACCCCTCCGGGACGCGCGACCCCGACGGGATCAGGAAGGTCCTGACCTTCGCCTACGCCCCGCTGATCAAGCGCTCGCTCGAGACCGCCACGGCCGAGCTCCAGCCGACGGTCCCCGGCATCACCCCGGCGCTCCTCGCCGGCATGGTCTCGGACGGCGCCCCGGCGCAGCTCCGCAACTACGTGATCGCCAACCCGGACAGCATCGGCGAGACGGTCGAGTTCGAGTTCCTGGCCAACGGCCGCATCGACCAGTACGTGAAGGGCAACATCACCCGCGAGAGCTCGGCCGGCGACGCCCGCCTCGACCCGGCCCAGCTCGACGCCGCCGACCGGCTCCTCGAGGCCGGCGTGATGGAGCTGCGCTTCAACCCGGCCTTCATCACCAACCCCGACGCCTCGGAGAACCGCCCCGAGGCGGCCGGGCTCGGCGTGGCGCTGATCGGCTCGGCCTACATGATGCTGATCGTGCTGGTGCTCTCGCTGCCGATCGGCGTCGCCGCCTCGATCTACCTCGAGGAGTTCGCCGCGAAGAGCTGGCTGACCGACGTGATCGAGGTGAACATCTCGAACCTCGCCGCCGTGCCCTCGATCGTCTTCGGCATCCTCGGCCTCGCCTTCTTCATCAACTTCATGAACCTGCCGATGTCGGCCCCGATCGTCGGCGGCCTGGTGCTGACGCTGATGACGCTGCCGACGATCATCATCGCCACCCGCGCCGCGCTGAAGTCGGTGCCGCCCTCGATCAAGGAGGCGGCGCTCGGCGTCGGCGCCTCGAAGATGCAGGCGATCTTCCACCACGTGCTGCCGCTCGCCATGCCGGGCATCCTGACCGGCACCATCATCGGCCTCGCCCAGGCGCTCGGCGAGACGGCGCCGCTCCTGCTCATCGGCATGGTCGCCTTCGTGAAGGACTTCCCCGCCGGCCTGCCGGACGGCCTCTTCGACCCGGCGACCGCCCTGCCGGTGCAGGTCTACAACTTCACCCAGCGCGCCGACCCCGCCTTCGTCGAGCGGGCCTCGGGCGCGATCATCGTGCTCCTCGTCTTCCTGGTGGCCATGAACACCGTCGCGATCGTCCTGCGCCAGAAGCTCGAGCGGACCTGGTAGGAGGGAAACGGATGACTCTCGCGGATCAGCAGCTAAGGTATCGTCCCATGGACGCCGTCGCCCCCGCCCTCGCCGAAAGGCCGCAGGCCGCCGAGAAGGTGCGCGCCCGCGACGTCTCGGTCTTCTACGGCGAGAAGCAGGCGCTCTTCGGCGTCGACCTCGACATCCCGCGCAACAAGGTGACCGCGCTCATCGGCCCCTCGGGCTGCTGCAAGTCGACCTTCCTGCGCTGCATCAACCGGATGAACGACACCATCCCGACCGCACGCGTCACCGGCTCGATCATCCTCGACGACGTCGACATCTACAGCCCGGCGATCGACGTCGTCGAGCTGCGCGCCCGCGTCGGCATGGTCTTCCAGAAGCCCAACCCCTTCCCGAAGTCGATCTTCGAGAACGTCGCCTACGGCCCCCGCATCCACGGCATGACCCGCTCGAAGCCCGAGCTCGAGCAGCTGGTGCAGGGCTCGCTCCGCCGCGCCGGCCTCTGGAACGAGGTCAAGGACCGCCTGCACGAGCCCGGCACCGGCCTCTCCGGCGGCCAGCAGCAGCGCCTCTGCATCGCCCGCGCCATCGCCACCCGCCCCGAGGTCCTCCTGATGGACGAGCCCTGCTCGGCCCTCGACCCGATCGCCACCGCGGTGATCGAGGAGCTGATCGACGAGCTCCGGCAGAACTTCACCATCGTCATCGTCACCCACTCGATGCAGCAGGCCGCCCGCGTCAGCCAGCAGACCGCCTTCTTCCACCTCGGTAAGCTCATCGAACACGGCGAGACGCCCGACATCTTCTCCAACCCGCGCGAGAAGCAGACCGAGGACTATATCACCGGCAAGATCGGCTGACCCGCCCCGCCCCGCCCACGTCACAGCATGTCACAGCTGGGTCCCCTCCCTCGTCATATGGTCGGAACCAGCGAAAGGAACCCGATCCCATGACCGCGAAACTCGACGTGCTCGCCGCCGCCCCCGCCCTGATGAAGCAGTGGCGGGCGATGTCCCAGGCCGTCAACGGCAGCCTGGAGCCGAGCCTGGTCGAACTCGTCAAGATCCGCGCCTCGCAGATCAACGGCTGCGCCAACTGCCTCAACATGCACACCGCCGAGGCGCGCGCCCAAGGCGAGAGCGAGCAGCGCCTCGATGTCCTCGCCGCCTGGCGCGAGGCGCCCCTCTACACCGACCGCGAGCGCGCCGCCCTCGCCTGGACCGAGGCCCTGACCCGCCTCTCCGAAGGGCACACCCAGGAAGCGGCCTACCAGGCGCTCGCGGCGCACTTCTCCGCGGAGGAGCAGGTGGCCCTCACCCTCGTCATCAACGTCATCAACGGCTGGAACCGCCTCGCGGTCGGCTTCGGCACCTGGCTCGAGCAGCCGCCGCGCCGGAGCGTTGCGTGACGGGCGAGACCGCCCGGCAGCTGGCGGCCGCGGCCTGAAGGCAAGGCCACGGCCATCTACCTGATGCGCAACCCCGACAATCTCGCCCACCTGCACTGACCGCGCGCGCCCCGCAGCGGCGCCGCGGTGGCGCCTGCTTCGCGCCCCATGCTAGGCTTCCCCCCGGGTGCCCGGGCCGACCGGAGGGACGATGCAGGACGACGGCTTCACGCTCGACCACCGCATGCTGGCCGCGCTGGCGCGCGAGGTCGAGGGCGCCGACCCGATCGCCTGGGGCGGAACCGGGCTCGACCGCGACACGGTCTACGACCTCATCGCCTCGCAGATCGCCGAGACCTTCGCCGGCTACGAGGCGGGCGGCGTCGCCCGCGACCGCCAGCTCCTCGTCGCGCTCGCGACCGTGGTGAAGCTCACGGTGGAGAACTTCGTCCTCCACCAGCGCCTGCTGCGCCGGCCGCAATCCTGACACGTCCCGGGAGCCGGCCCCCGCCCGGAAGCGGCGCGCCGGCCGCCCGCGTACGTCACCCGCGCGCCCGCGGCGCCCGTCACCACCCGCGAATGCTCGACCGTCCCCCACCCGCACCGCGACGACGACGGGAACCGCCGTCGCCCCACCTCCACGCCAAGGCTTTCATACAGGCAGAAACCCTATCGAGCAGACGAGGGGCCCCGCCAACAGGCGGG
>NZ_CALLYO010000276.1 GCF_937858865.1 uncultured Amaricoccus sp.
AGCGCCGCTCCGGCCTTCTGCAGAAGGCCGGAGCGGCGCCCGAGAACCCTGAAACAGCATGAAACCGAAAGGGGGTCCAGTTCCTGCTGTCGCCTCTGGCCCAGTTCCTGATGTCGTTTGACAGCGTCCTCGGGCGGGCTCCTGAGCGTCGCCGTGGCCTCTTGAAATCTACCGGTTCGGCCTTCCCCTGCCGTTCGATCCGAGGCCGATCGGCCTGGCATTCCGAGCGCCGAAGCGCGACGACGCCCGGGACATGTCCCCGCGAAGCGGGTAGGGAAGGGGGCCGGACAGGAGTGGACATGTATCTCAATGCCGCCGTGCTGGCGCTGGTTGCCGCGGCCTACGCGCTCCTCTCCGGGCGGGTGGAGCGGTCGCGGGTCAGCGGCCCGATCCTCTTCGTCCTCGCCGGGCTGCTGCTCGGGCCGGCGCTGCTCGGGACGCTGGCGCTCGACGCGACGATCGGCGATCTCCGCCTGCTCGCCGAGATCACCCTCTCGATGGTCCTCTTCTCCGATGCCGCCAACGCCGACATCGACCAGATCCGCCGCACCCGCTTCCTGCCCCGCCGCCTGCTCTTCGTCGGCCTGCCGCTGACCATCCTCCTCGGGTTCGCCCTCGCCCTCCCGCTCCTGCCCGGCCTGGGGCTTCTCGAGGCCGCGCTCCTCGCCACCGCGCTCGCCCCGACCGATGCCGCACTCGGCAAGCCGGTCGTCGTCAATCCCGCCGTTCCGCCGGCGATCCGCGAGAGCCTCAACTTCGAGAGCGGCCTCAACGACGGCATCTGCGTGCCCGTCATCGTGCTGCTGCTCGGCGCCGCCGCCGGCGAGGCGCACGGTGGCGGCACCCTCGGGCACATCCTCCTGACCGTGGTCGAGGAGATCGGCATCGGCCTCCTCGTCGGCGCCGCCATCGCCATCCCGGGCGCCTTGCTCGTCGGGCGCGCCCGCGCCGCCGGCTGGATCGGCCCGAACTGGACCGGCGTCCCGGCGATGGGGCTCGCCGTCGCCTGCTTCGCCCTCGCCCAGGGGATCGGCGGCTCGGGTTTCATCGCCTGCTTCGTCGGCGGCCTCGCCTTCGGCGCCAGGCGGCCCGACCGCCACGAGCTGCTCCACGCCGCCGAAGGCGCGGGCGACCTGCTGTCGCTCTTCACCTGGGTGGTCTTCGGCGCCCTCGTGGTGCCGCAGGTCGCCGATGCGGTGACGCTGCCGGTGATCCTCTACGCCGTCCTCAGCCTGACCGTCGTGCGGATGCTCCCGGTATGGCTCTGCCTGCGCGGCACCCGCATCGTGCCGCACGACCGGCTCTTCATCGGCTGGTTCGGTCCGCGCGGCCTCGCGAGCATCGTCTTCGGCGTGCTGATCCTGTCGGCCGGCCTGCCGGGCGCCGACACCCTCGCGGCGACCATCGTCTGCACCGTGCTCCTCAGCGTCGTCGCCCACGGCGCGAGCGCCGGCCCGCTGATCCGCGCCCTCGCCCCCGGCTGGGCGGAGCGCACCGCCCCCACGCCCTGACACCCGGAGCCCGATGCCCGCCTTCCCCCATCTCCGCTCGATCTTCCGCGGCCTCCGCCTCGCCTTCGCCGAGCCCGAGGTCCGCGCGCTCGCCATGCTCGCCGGAGCGCTGATCGCCTTCGCGACGGTCTTCTACCGCCTGATCGAGGGCTGGGCGCTGGTCGACGCCTTCTATTTCTCGGTCGTGACCATCGCCACCGTCGGATACGGCGACTTCGCGCCCCATACCGTGATCGGCAAGCTCTTCACCGTCGGCTACATCTTCGCCGGCATCGGGCTCTTCGTCGCCGCCGCGACCAGCATCGCACAAGCCGTGATCCGCTCCACGCCGCCGAAGGAGTGACGGCGGCCAGCCATCGTCTTCCGTGCCGCGAGCCGCTTCGGCCGCGCTTCCTCGGGCGGACCTCTCGACACTCCCGCCGGCCCGCGGCCGCCCTCCCGATCAGGGGCCCAGCTGCGGCATCAGGCTGTGGTAGGCGGCCTCGATGTCGGCCCGGAGCGCCGCGCGAACGGCGGCCGCGTCGCCGGCCGCGAGCGCCTCGACCATCTCGCGGTGGTGGGTATTGGCGATCGCATAGCTCGCGTGCAGCTTGTGGAAGTAGGGGCTGATCTGCAGCCACAGATCCTCGATGATCCGCAGCAGGATCTCCGACCCCGAGGCGCGGTAGATGGCGAAGTGGAGCGCCCGGTTGCCGCGCAGGTAGCCCTTGAGGTCGCCGGCCGCGGCTGCTGCCTCGACCGCGGCCAGATGGCCCGCCGCGGCCTCGACGTCCGCGGGCGTCGCGCGCGCCACGCCCCAGCCGGCGGCGAGCGCCTCGATCTCCAGCCGCACGTTGCGCAGGTCGGTCAGGCGATCGCGGCTGAGCCGCGGGATGCCCACCGAGCGCCCGGAGACGATGGTGAGCGCATTCGCCGCCGTCAGCCGCTTCAGCGCCTCGCGGACCGGCATCGGGCTCACGCCGAACGCATCGGCCAGCCCGTGGATGGTGATCGTCTCGCCCGGTGGCAGGCGGCCGTCGAGGATGAGGTCGCAGAGCTGCCGGTGAACCTTGTCCTGAAGCGTGTCGCGCGACAGCGGCGTGATCAGCGCCGCCGGGCTCGCCATCAGGCCGGCCGCCTCCCTGCCGTCGCTCACCGGACCACCTCCTTCTCTATCCCGTCGACGCACCGCCGGTGCCCGAATGGCAGGAAGTATATTGATCCGAGATCAAATATCTATACGCTTCGACTCGACCGGGGCGGAATCCCGGGGAAGCGGCCGGGAACCGGCCCAGAGGGGAGGATTGAAAGCGATGGCCCTTTCGGTCAGGGGACTGCTGGCGGGCGCCGCAGCCGGCGCGCTGCTCTTCGCCGGCGCCGCGGAGGCGCAGGAGAAGCACAGGATCTTCCTGAGCATGAGCTACATCGGCAACGACTGGCAGGCCGAGGCCGCCAACATGGTCAAGGCCATGGCCGCGCACCCGAACTTCGCCGACCGCGTCGACCTGCAGGTCCAGGTCTCCGGGCCCAACGCCCAGCGCCAGATCCAGCAGATCAACGCCATGGTGCAGGGCGGCGCCGACGCGATCGTCGTCTATCCGATCTCGCCGACCGCGCTGAACCAGGTGGTGAAGAACGCCTGCGACAAGGGCGTCACCGTCATCGCCTACGACGCCGAGATCACCGAGCCCTGCGCCTACAACGTCCACATCGACCAGGAGGAGGCGGGCCGGGTGACCGCCGAGTGGCTGGTCGACAAGCTCGGCGGCAAGGGCGACATCGTCGCGATTACCGGCGTGCCCGGCACCTCGGTCGACGACCAGCGCACCGCCGCGGCCAAGGAGGTCTTCGCCAGGCACCCCGACATCCACATCGTCGCCGAGGCGGTCGGCATGTGGAGCCAGGCCGTCGCCCGCACCGAGCTCTCGAAGATCACCGCCACCCGCGGCTGGGACGACATCGACGGCCTCTGGATGCAGGTCGGCTGCTTCACCGCCAACGCGATGCAGCTCGAGGCCGGCAAGACGCCCGACCAGCTCCTGCCCTGCGCCGGCGAGGGCTCGAACGGTGGCCGCATCCAGATGCTGCCGATCGACACCGAGGTCGAGGGTGCGGCGATGCCCTACGCGCCCCTCGGCGCGCCGCGCATCTCCTACGCCTCGCCGCCCTATTCCGGCGGCCTGGCGCTCAAGCTCGCCGTCGACGTCCTCGAGGGCAAGGAGGTGCCGAAGACCACCATCCTGCCGCTGCCCCTCGTCACCAACGAGACGATCAAGCTCTGCCAGGAAGGCACCTGGGAGGAGATGAAGGCCGGCTGCAACGTCTTCCAGCCCGCGCTCGTCTCCAACCCCGGCTGGTTCGCCTCGATCTTCTCCGAGGCCACCCCGGAGATCGGCCTTGCCGCCGCCCTCGTCGGCCAGCCGGAAGGCTGAGGCGCCGCCCACCCGGCCGCGCCCGGCAGCGGGCGCGGCCATCCCGCAGGAGCCGGCGCATGCCCGCGACGCCCGCCGTCGAGTTCGACGGCATCCGCAAGACCTTCGGCGCGACCACCGCCCTCGACGGCGTCTCCTTCGCCATTCCCGAGGGCGCCGTCCACGCGCTCCTCGGCGAGAACGGCGCCGGCAAGTCCACGGCGGTCAAGCTCCTCGCCGGCCTGCTCCGCCCGACCGAGGGCACGATCCGCATCCACGGCCGGCCGCACGCCGGCGCCAGCCCGCGCGCCGCGCACGCCCTCGGCGTGCAGACCGCCTTCCAGGAGATGACCCTCGTCCGCGACCTCACGGTCCTCGACAACATCCTCCTGCCCTACGCCCCCATGGGCCCGACCGGCCTCATCCGCCGCACCGCCGCCCGCGCCGCGGTGGCCGGCCACCTCGAGGCCCTCGGCTTCGCCGTCGACCTCGACGCCGAGATCGCCGAGCTCGAGCTCTCCGTCCGCCAGAAGATCGAGATCGCCCGCGCCCTCTGGCGCCGCCCCCGCGTCCTCCTCCTCGACGAGCCGACCTCGACGCTCGCCGGCCGCGACGTCGACTGGCTGGGCGAGATCATCGCCGCCGAGCGGAAGCGCGGCACCACCGTCGTCTTCATCACCCACCGCATGCGCGAGGTCCGCGCCTTCTGCGACTCGCTCACCATCCTGCGCAACGGCCGGCACATCGTCTCCGGCCCCGTCGCCGGCATCTCCGACGCCGAGGTCATCGAGAAGATCATCGGCCGCTCCATCGAGCAGACCTTCCCGCCGCGCCCCGCCGCCGCTCCCCTGGGCGCGCCGGTCTTCGGCGTCCGCGACCTCTCGGTCGGCACGAAGCTCGCCGGCGTCAGCCTCGACCTGCATCGGGGCGAGATCCTCGGCATCGCCGGCCTGCAGGGCATGGGCCAGCAGGACCTCTTCCTCGCCTGCTTCGGCATGACCGAGCTCCGCGCCGGCAGCATCCTCGTCGACGGCCGCCCGGTCCGCCTCGGCTCCCCCGCCGACGCCATCCGCGCCAACGTCGCCATCGGCCTCGTGCCCGAGGACCGCAAGACCGAGGGCCTCTTCCTCAAGCTCTCCGGCCGCACCAACGCCTCGATCCCGGTCGTCTCGCGCTTCGCGCCCCGCGGCCTCATCGACGGCGCCGCCGAGACGCGGGCCGTCGGCGCCGCCTTCGACGCCGTCGAGGTCGACCGCCGCGCACTCTTCACCCGCGCCGGCGCCTTCTCCGGCGGCAATCAGCAGAAGATCGCCATCTCCCGCTGGCTCGTCGCCGAGAGCCGCATCCTGCTGCTCTTCGACCCCACCCGCGGCATCGACGTCGGCACCAAGCACGAGCTCTACCGGATGATGCGCGCCTACGTCGCCGCCGGCGGCTCGATCCTCTTCCACTCGACCGAGATCCCCGAGCTCATCCATCTCTCCGACCGCGTCCTCGTCCTCTACGACGGCCGCATCGCCGCCGAGCTCGCGGGCGAGGCGATCACCGAGCCCGCCATCATGCGCCCCGCCCTCGGCCACGACCACGCCGGGCAGGCCGCATGACCGCCGTGGCCGACAGCCCGCTGCCGCCGCCAGCGCCCCAGATCTGGCGCCGGCGCCTCACCCGCGGCCGCGGCGCGATCATCGCCGGCCTCGTCTTCCTCCTCCTCCTCGCGCTCGTCGACTGGGTGGGGGCGGGCCCGCTCACCTACTTCGACGTCTCCTTCCTCGCCTCCGGCGGCGCGACGCTGGCGCTCGCCGCCATCGGCCAGACCCTCGTCGTCCTCTCCGGCGGCTTCGACCTCTCGGCCGGCGCCGTCATCTCCCTCGTCAACGTCACCCTCGCCTCGCGCATGGACCCGATGGCGGTCGAGACCAGCGTCGCCCTCTGGACCATCGCCGGCATCGCCGTCGGCTGCGCGGTCGGCGCCTTCAACGGCTTCTTCATCGCCGTCCTCCGCCTGCAGCCGATCGTCGTCACCCTCTCGACCATGTTCATCCTCCAGGGCGTGACGCTCCTCGTCATGGACAAGCCGGGCGGCATGATCGCTCCCGAACTCGGCAGCTTCTACCTCGGCGACGCCATTCCCGGCCTGCTCCCGATGCCGGCCGTCCTCGTCGGCCTCGTCCTCCTCGCCTGGGCCTGGCTCAAGGGCACCCGCTTCGGCACCGCGCTCTACGCGACCGGCAGCGACCCCGACGCCGCCGCCGCCCAGGGCGTCGACGTCGCCCTCACCCGCTTCCTGACCTACACCATCGCCGGCGGCTGCTACGGCCTCGCCGGCGTCTTCATCTCCGCCCAGACCGGCAGCGGCGACCCCCTCGTCGGCAACCCGCTGCTCCTCTCGCTCTTCGCCGCCGTCGTCGTCGGCGGCACCCGGCTCGGCGGCGGCCAGGGCGGGCCGCTCGGCACCGTCTTCGGCGCCTACATCCTGATGATGGTGGTGAACCTGCTGCTCGTCCTCAACGTCTCCGCCTACTATTCGACGATCGCCGAGGGCACGATCCTGATGCTCGCCGTCCTCGCCGGCTCGCTCACCCGCGACTCGGCGCTCGCCACCCACCTGCGGGCCTTGCGCGGCTGGGCCGCCGCCCGCGCCGGCGGCACCCTTCCCTCCCGCCTCCCCGCCGTCGACCGCCGCCTGCGCCGCCTCCACGCCCCCGCCCCCGCCCCCGCCGCCGCCCGCACGGCCGAGGCCCCGCCCTTCCTCGCCCGCCACGGCGAGACGCTCCGCTACGCGCTCCCCGCCTACGCCTGCCTCGTCCTCGTCGTCGCGGTGACCGAGCTCTGGCTCGGCCGCGCCGCCTTCAGCTGGAACTACTGGAACGCGCTCCTCGTCCTCTCCTCCTTCCTCGCCGTGCTCGCCCTCGGCCAGGGCGCCGTCATCCTGACCGGCGGCCTCGACCTCTCCGTCCCCTGGACCATCGGCCTCTCCGGCATCCTGCTCACCGGCATGGTCAACGGCTCCGACGCCGCCCTCATCTACGCGCTCCCCATCGTCCTCGCCCTCGCCGTCCTCATCGGCCTCGCCAACGGCATCGGCATCGTCTGGCTCGGCATCTCGCCGATCGTCATGACGCTGGCCACCAACGGCGTCCTGCAGGGGGTGGCGCTGCTCTACTCCCAGGGCACCCCGGCCGGCTTCTCCTCGCCGATGCTCCGCTGGCTGATGACCGGCCGCCTCCTCGGCATGACCCCGGTCGTCCCGCTCCTCGCCCTCTTCGTCCTCTTCGCCACGCTGCTCCTCGGCCGCACCCCCTTCGGCCGCCGCGTCTACGGCATCGGCAACGGGCTGCGCGCGGCGCGCCTCGCCGGCATCCCGGTCGAGCGCACGCTCATCCTCGTCTACGTCCTCTCCGCCCTCTCGGCCGCGCTCGTCGGCGTCATGCTGACCGGCTTCTCCGGCCAGGCGAGCCTCGGCATGGGCGACGACTACCTCC
>NZ_CALLYO010000277.1 GCF_937858865.1 uncultured Amaricoccus sp.
ACAACCACCGCCTCTCGGGGAACATCGAGCCGCTGCGCCACCTGATGAAGTTCACCCCCGAGGAGAAGACTAACCACGACGTCATCGCCTGGCTCGCCGAACGCGCCGCGGGCGCGCTCAAGATCCTCGACCGCCGCCTCTTCGCCAACGAGTGGGTGGCCGGCGACCGGCTGACCACTGCCGACCTCTCCTGCGTCGGCTATCTTTACTACGACCACGAGTTCGGCCACGACATCACCGCCTATCCGCACATCGAACGCTGGCGCCAGGCGATCGCCGCGCTTCCCGGCTGGAAGCACCCCTACGACCTGATGCCGGGCCACCCGATCCCGGCCGGAGCCCTCTCATGACCGACGCCTACATCTACGACGCCATCCGCACCCCGCGCGGCAAGGGCCGTCCCGACGGCGCCCTGCACGAGGTGACCGCGCTCCGCCTCTCCGCCGACACGCTGAACGCGCTGCAGGCCCGCACCGGCCTGCCCGAAAACGCCGTCGAGGACGTGATCTGGGGCAACGTCACCCAGATCGGCGAGCAGGGCGGCTGCCTCGCCCGCTCCGCCGTCCTCGCCTCGACGATCGGCGAGCGGGTCCCCGGCCTCTCGATCAACCGCTTCTGCGCGAGCGGCCTCGAGGCGGTGAACCTCGCCGCCAACCAGGTCGCGGCCGGCGCCGGCGAGGCCTATATCGCCGGCGGCGTCGAGATGATGAGCCGCATCCCGATGGGCTCCGACGGCGCCGCCATCGCCGCCGACCCCTCGCTGGCGCTCAGGACCTACTTCGTCCCCCAGGGCATCGCCGCCGACATCATCGCCACCCGGTTCGGCTTCTCCCGCGACGACGTCGACGCCTACGCCGCGGAGAGCCAGCGCCGCGCCGCCGCCGCCTGGGCCGAGGGCCGCTTCGCGAAATCCATCGTCCCGGTCCGCGACATCAACGGCCTGCCGCTCCTCGACCGCGACGAGCACATGCGCCCGGAGACCGACATGCAGTCCCTCGGCGCGCTGAAGCCCGCCTTCAAGGAGATCGGCGAGCTCATGCCCGGCTTCGACGCCGTGGCGATCCTGAAGTACCCCGAGCTCGAGCGCATCGCCCACGTCCACCACGCCGGCAACTCGTCCGGCATCGTCGACGGCGCCGCCGCCATCCTGATCGGCTCGAAGGCCTTCGGCGAGAAGCACGGCCTCACCCCCCGCGCCCGCATCCGCGCCACCGCCAAGATCGGCACCGACCCGACGATCATGCTGACCGGCCCCGTCCCCGTCACCGAGAAGGCGCTGACCGCCGCCGGCATGACCATCGCCGACCTCGACCTCATCGAGGTCAACGAGGCCTTCTCCGCCGTCGTCCTCCGCTTCCTGCAGGCCTTCGACGCCGACCCGGCGAAGGTCAACGTCAACGGCGGCGCCATCGCCCTCGGCCACCCCTTGGGCGCCACCGGCGCCATGATCCTCGGCACCGCCCTCGACGAGCTCGAGCGCACCGGCAAGGAGACCGCGCTGGCCACGCTCTGCGTCGCCAGCGGCATGGGTGCGGCCACCATCATCGAGCGGGTCTGACCATGGGCGTCATCGACCTCGCCGCCTGCCCGGTGAAGACCGGCTCCATCTACCCCGAGCCCTACGCCTCCGAGGTGGCCGGCCGCTCGTCCCTCCGCCTCGGCGAGGCCGCCGGCCTCACCCAGTTCGGCGCCAACCTCGTCACGCTCGAACCCGGCGCCCGCTCCTCCCTCCGCCACTGGCACGAGGCCGAGGACGAACTCGTCATGGTCACCGAGGGCGAGCTCACCCTGCTCCAGGACGAGGGCGAATATACCCTGCGCCCAGGCGACTGCGCCGCCTGGAAGGCCGGCGACCCCAACGGCCACTGCTTCCACAACCGCACCGACCGCCCCGCCCGCTTCCTCGTCGTCGGCAGCAAGGCCGCCCGCGAGACCGCCCACTATTCCGACGTCGACTTCGTCATGCACCGCGACGACGGCCGCACCAGCTTCACCTACCGCGACGGCACCCCCTGGACCGGCCCCCGATGATCCCGACCCCCTGCATCTTGCCCCGAAATGCGCCCGCCGAAGGCACCCGCCCGGACCGGGCCGGGCCGCGCGCTGCGCGTGTAACGAAGCATTAACCCATGATAATCCTTTCCCCTCAATGGGATAACTATAGTTTCGCGCGCGAAATCCTCTGTTTCGCACCCCAGGAGCGAGCCGCATGAGCATCTTCACCCTGACGACCGACGCCGACGGCGTCGCCACCATCGCCTGGGATCTCCCCGGCCGCTCGATGAACGTCCTCACCTACGAGGGCATCGCCGACCTCGAGGCCGCCGTCGACCGGGCCCTCGCCGACCCCGCCGTCCGGGGCATCGTCATCACCTCGGCCAAGCCCGACTTCGCCGGCGGCATGGACCTGTCGCTCCTCTCCGCCATGAAGGAGAGGGCCGGCGCCGACCCCGCCCGCGGCCTCTTCGACGGCGTCATGGCGATCCACGGCCTGCTCCGCAAGATCGAGCGCGCCGGCATGGACCCCAAGACCCTCAAGGGCGGCAAGCCCATCGCCTGGGCCAGCCCCGGCCTCTCCGCCGGCATCGGCACCGAAATCGGCCTCGCCTGCCACCGCCGCTTCCTCGCCGACCAGCCCAAGGCCAGGGTCGGCCTCCCCGAGATCCTGATCGGCATCTTCCCCGGCGGCGGCGGCACCACCCGCCTCGTCCGCATGATGGGCCTCATGCCCGCCGCGCCCCTCCTCCTCGAAGGCAAGATGCTCGCCGCCGCGGCCGCCCGGTCCGCCGGCCTCGTCGACGAGACCGTCCCCCCCGACGAACTCCTCGCCCGCGCCAAGGCCTGGGTCCTCGCGGCAGGGCCGGCCGACATCGTCAAGCCCTGGGACCAGAAGGGCTACAGGATCCCCGGCGGCGCCCCCTACACCCCGGGCGGCTTCATGACCTTCGTCGGCGCCTCCGCCATGGTCCACGGCCGCACCCAGGGCGCCTACCCGGCGGCCAGGGCCATGCTCTCCGCCATCTACGAGGGCGCGCTGGTCCCCTTCGACACCGCGCTCCGCATCGAGGCCCGCTGGTTCACCCACGTCCTGATGAACCCCTCCTCCGCCGCGATGATCCGCAGCCTCTTCCTCAACAAGCAGGCGCTGGAGAAGGGCGCCTCCCGCCCCGCCGTCCCCGACCAGACGGTGAGGAAGCTCGGCATCCTCGGCGCCGGCATGATGGGCGCCGGCATCGCCACCGTCGCCGCCCAGGCCGGCATCGAGGTCGTCCTCATCGACCGCGACCAGGCCGCCGCCGACCGCGGCCTCGGCCATGTCGAGGCCTGGCTCGACGAGGGCGTGAAGAAGAAACGCAGCACCCCGGAGAAGAAGGCCGAGATCCTCGCCCGCCTCACCGCCACCCCCGACTACGCCGCCCTCGCCGGCGCCGACCTCGTGGTCGAGGCGGTCTTCGAGGATCCCGCCATCAAGGCCGAGGCCACCCGCAAGGCCGAGGCCCACCTCCCCCCGGACGCAATCTTCGCCACCAACACCTCCACCCTGCCGATCGGCGAGCTCGCCAAGGCCAGCCGCGACGCGGCCCGATTCATCGGCATCCACTTCTTCTCGCCCGTGGAGAAGATGGCGCTGGTCGAGATCATCCGCGGCCGCCAGACCGGCGACGTCGCCGTCGCCAAGGCCCTCGACTTCGTCCGCCAGATCAGGAAGACCCCGATCGTCGTCGGCGACGCCCGCTTCTTCTACGCCAACCGCTGCATCCTGCCCTACATCAACGAGGGCGTGCGCATGGTCGCCGAAGGCGTCGAGCCGGCGCTCGTCGAGAACGCTGCCCGCCAGCTCGGCATGCCGCTCGGCCCGCTGCAGCTGACCGACGAGGTCTCGCTCGACCTCGGCGTGAAGATCGCCAAGGCCACGAAAGCCGCCCTCGGCGACGCCTATCCCGAGAGCCCGGCCGACGCCGTCATCTTCGCCCTCGCCGACCAGGGCCGCCTCGGCCGCAAGGCGAAGGCCGGCTTCTACGCCTACGACGAGAAGGGCAAGCGCGAGGGCCTCTGGCCCGGCCTCCGCGAGAGCTGGCCCCCCCGCGATGAGCAGCCGGCCCTCGTCGAGGTGCAGCACCGCCTCGCGATGATCCAGGCCCTCGAGGCGGTCCGCGCGCTCGAGGACGGCGTCCTCACCGACATCCGCGAGGGCGACGTCGGCGCCATCCTCGGCTGGGGCTTCATGCCCTGGTCTGGCGGCCCCTTCTCCTGGCTCGACATCCTCGGCGCCGCCCGGGCCGTCGAGATCGCCGACACGCTGGCCGCCAGCTTCGGCCCGCGCTTCGCCGCCCCCGCCCTCCTCCGCGATCTGGCCGGGAAGGGCGAGAGCTTCTACGGCCGCTTCCAGCCGGCCGCCCGGGCGGCCTGACCCCGCGCGCCGGCGATGACGGCGCTCGGCCGGTACGAGCGGCTCGAGGCGGTCGGCCTCTGGCGCGAGGCGCCCGGCGCCGACCCGCGCGAGGTCGTCGTCTCCTTCGGCCGCACCACGCTCCTCCTCACCGACATCGCCGAGCGCCCGCTCGGCCACTGGGCGCTGGCCGGCGTCGCCCCCATCGGCGAGGACGCGGACGGCGCGACCGTCTACGCCATGAGCGCCGGCGAGACGCTCACCATCCGCGACCGCGACATGGTGGCGGCAATCGAGGCCGTCCGCCGCCGCCTGCCCGAGCCGCGCCGCCGCCGCCGGCGGATCCCGGCCGGACCGATCCTGGCCCTCGCCCTCCTGGCGGCGGCGATCGTCGCCGGCCCGCGTCTGATCCGCGCCGCCGCGGTGCGGCTGATCCCGCCCGAGCAGGCGGAGGAGATCGGCGACCGCATGCTGATCGCCCTCATCGAAGCGCACGGACCGACCTGCGCCGGGCCGCGCGGCGAGCAGGCCCTCGGCCGGCTCGCCGCGGCACTCGGCCCCGAGACGCCGCCGCGGCTGCGGGTAATGGAATTCGGCCGCGCACCGGTCTTCGCGGCGCTACCGGGCGGGACCGTGCTCATCGACCGGATGACGGCGACGGCCGCCCCGCCCGCCGACCTCGCCCGCGGTACGGCGCAGGCTCTGGCGGGCGACCCCGTCCGCGCGCTCGTCGAGGACGCGGGGACCTTCGCCGCCCTCCGCTACGTCTTCACCGGCCATTTCGACGAGCGGACCATCGCCCACGCCGCCAAGGCGGCCGTCGCCCGGCCACCCGCACCGGCAGCGGCCGCCCCGTCGCCGGAGATCGGCGAGATCGACCGGCAGGGATTGCGCGACATCTGCGGATAGCGGTCAATTGCCCGGCACCGGCCTTGCGCCAGGGGCATTTCGGCGTTGCATCTGCTGCATGAAGCTGATTTAGTGCCGCCAGTCGTAGAGGGAATGCCCAGGGAGGGTCCGCGGCGAACCGCGAGGCAACATCCCGGGCCAGGACAACGACCCGTTGGCGGGCCCAGGTCTGGGGGGGAATTGAGAGCGGCCTGTAATTCGCAGGCCGCTTTTCATTTGCCCGGAACGGCCGTCAATCCTCGAGGACGAGCTCGGGCGTGCAGCCGATCCGCTCGGCCAGCGCCTGCAGCCGCCGCTCCACCGCTTCGCCGGCGAAGGCACGCCCCGGCCCGCGCAGCCGGAGCATGAGCCGCCCCTCGCCCCGCACCAGGGCGGCATGGTCGAGCGCGCCGGTGGCCGATCCCGAGAGCATCGCCCCGAGCCGCATGGCACGGCCGAGAACCGCGGCCTCGGCCGCCCGCTCGGGCGAGAGCAGCCGCCGGCAGGGCTCCACCTCGTCGACCGGCGACACCACCTTGTAGCGGTTGAGCAGCGCGAGCCCGAGGAAGACGCGGTCGGCATGGTCGATGCCCGCGACGTTCGCCCGCGTCACCGACTCGAAGCAGAGCTCGGCCCGGTAGTCTGGATGCGCCCGCCAGTTCACGTCGTGCAGCAGGCAGGCGGCGAGGATGAGCCGCCGCTCGGCCGGCGAACGGTCGGCGAAGAAGTCGCCGAGCCAGGCGGCGAGCGCTGCACCGAAACCGGGCTGCCGCGCCGAGGCGGCCTCCATGTGGCGGCAGGCCTCGATGAGCGGATCGAGGACCCGCATCGCCTCCGGCATCTGGCGATAGAGCAGCCCCTCGCGCAAGCCGTAGGCAGAGATCGAGACGCGCGCCGGCTCGAACCGGCGCAGGAACGCGGCCAGGACGTCGCCGGCGAGCGGGATGAGCGAGAGCCGCGCCGCGGACGTGCCGGTCAGGGAGCTGAGCGTCGCCTGATCCTGGGTGCGCACCCATTTCACCGTCTCGAGGAGCTGGGGAATCGGCGGAGCATAGTCGTGCAACACCTTGAGCGGATAGCCGACACGCTCCATGTCGAGCCGCGCGATGGCCCGCCACGATCCGCCGACGAGAAAGAGCCGCTGCTCGGTGGCCGGGATCGCCTTGCGCAGCGCCTTCAGCTCCTTGCGGATCGCCTTCGCCTGCAAGGCCGGATCGCGGATGTCGGCGAGCTGCAGCGGCCCGAGGGGCGAGCTCGCGCAGGCACGGATCTCGCCCTTCGAGACCTGGGCGAGCTCCATCGAGGCGCCGCCCATGTCGCAGACGAGGCCGTCGGCATCGGGCCAGCCGAGGAGCACCCCCTTCGCCGCGAGCCGCGCCTCCTCCGAGCCGCTCGCCACATGCAGCTGCAGACCGGTCGCGCGCTCGATCTCGTCGCAGAAGGCCGGCCCGTCGGAGGCGAGCCGCACCGCCGCCGTGGCAAGCGCGATCAGCCCGGAAAGCTCCATCCCGTCGGCGAGCGCGGCGAAGCGCTTCAGCGCCGCAAGCGCCTTGGCGCGGCCGGCCGGGCTGAGGTGCCCCGTCTCGCGCAGCCCCGCGCCAAGCCCGCAGAGCACCTTTTCGTTGTAGAAATAGGCCGGGCTTCGCGCGATCCCGTCGAAGACGACGAGCCGCACCGAGTTCGAGCCCACGTCGATCACGCCGATGCGCTTGAGCCGGGCCTTGGCGGCTTCCTCGGCATGCGACCGGGGCAGCTCGGCGATGCTCTCTGGCGGCACGGGCCCCGAATCCCCCTGGTTTCCGGCGCGGCCAGATCTCGCATCCGACGCGCCTCGCGTCAATCGCATCGCGCCAAGCGGAGGAGTTCCTGAGGAGCTGCGCGAGCGTCTCGCGCCAAGGCCCTGAGAACGCTTCCCCTCTCAGGCGTCATGGACGAGCTGAATCACGTCGCGGGCACCGGCCCGGCCGCGGCCGGAGAGCGAGGGGTTCTCCATGAAGAAGCGGTGGCAGGAGAAGAGATGCTCGCCCGGCAGAGCGTCATGGCGGCGGTACATCCCGTCCGGCTGCGCCACCCAGCTCTGCGCCTGGTCGTGCATGTTGGCGGCCATGATCTGGTCGATGATCTGCGCATGCACCGTCGGGTTGGTGATCTCGACCAGCGTCTCGACCCGCCGCGTCAGGTTCCGCTCCATCCAGTCGGCCGAGCTGATGTAGACCCGCGCCTCGGGCGAGGGCAGCCCGTGGCCGTTGCCGAAGCAGACGATGCGGCTGTGCTCGAGGAAGCGCCCGATGATCGACTTCACCCGGATGTTCTCCGAGAGCCCGGCGACCCCCGCCCTCAGCCCGCAGATCCCGCGCACCACCATGTCGATCCTGACCCCGGCCTGGCTCGCCGCGTAGAGCGCGTCGATCACCTCGGGGTCGGTGATGGCGTTGAGCTTCACCCAGACCTGCGCCGGCCGCCCCGCCTTCGCATGCCCGATCTCGGCCTCCAGCCCCTCGAGGATGCGCGGCTTGATCATGTGCGGCGAGATGGCGAGCTTCTCGAGGCTCTCCGGCCGCACGTAGCCGGTCACGTAGTTGAAGACCTTCGTCGCGTCCCGCCCCAGCGCCTTGTCGCAGGTGAAGAGCGACAGGTCGGTGTAGATGTTCGCCGTCCCCGGATGGTAGTTCCCGGTCCCGAAGTGGGTGTAGGTGACGAGCGCATCCCCCTCGCGCCGCACCACGGTCGAGATCTTCGCGTGCGTCTTCCACTCGATGAACCCGTAGGTCACCTGCGCTCCCGCCCGCTCCAGCCGCCGCGACTGGCGGATGTTCGCCGCCTCGTCGAAGCGCGCCTTGAGCTCGATCAGCGCCGTCACTGACTTGCCCGCCTCCGCCGCCTCGCAGAGCGCCGCGACGATCGGGCTGTCCCGCGACGTGCGGTAGAGCGTCTGCTTGATCGCCAGCACGTCGGGGTCGATCGCCGCCTGGTTCAGGAAGCGCACCACGATGTCGAAGGTCTCGTAGGGGTGGTGCAGCAGCATGTCCTTCTGCCGGATCGCCGCGAAGATGTC
>NZ_CALLYO010000278.1 GCF_937858865.1 uncultured Amaricoccus sp.
GGTAGCCGGCAGCACCAGCAGCAGGTGGAGGGTGCCGAGGGCGGCGAGAACCGCCAGCGCGCGGCGGGCGTCAGGCATGGCCGGCGAGGCGGGCGTAGACGTCGCCCGGGCGGCCGCGGCGCGCCGCTTCGGCGAGGGCGGGCAGGATCGCGGCGGCGTCGCGCCAGTTGGCGAGGACGAAGCCGCCCGCCTCGCCGGGGACGAGGTTGAACTCGTAGCGGCCGATGGCGGCGAGGCGCTCGATGCAGACGGCGGCGGTCTCGGGCGCGCCGGGGAGATACTCGAAGGCGACCCAGGGCACCGGGCGGGAGAGGCCGGCGAGGACCTCGGCCTCGAAGCCCTCGACGTCGATCTTGACGAAGCGGGGCGGGCCGTGGGCGGCGATGAGCGCGTCGAGGGTGGTGACGGCGACGGTCTCCTCGGCGTCCCAGCGCACGCGCGCGAAGCCGGGCGCCGCGCGCATCCGCGCCGGGAAGCCGGCGGCGAGCGAGGAGACGGTCGGATGCAGCCGCGAGACGGCGAGGGCGGCCTCTCCCGGGGCGCGGCCGGCGGCGAGCGGCAGCAGGGTGACGGCGGCCGGCAGGTCGCGGGCGAGGAAGGCGAAGAAGAGGCGCTGCGGCTCGAGCGCCACCACGCGGGCGCCGGCCCGGAGCAGCGCGCGGGTGCGGTTGCCGGCGTGGGCGCCGATGTCGAAGGCGAGATCGCCGGGGGCGAGGATGCCGCGGTAGAAGCGGGCGAGCCGGGCGATGCGCCAGGGCCGGGCGCGGTAGATGACGAGCGAGCGGGCGAGGCCGGCCCAGCGCAGCGGGTCGGCGGCGAGGGTCATGCCGCGCGGCGCGTGAGGCGCGCCACGTCGATCGCGAAGGCGGCGGCGAGGGCGGCGAAGGCCGCGGCGGCGCCGGCAGCGGACCAGGGTGGGCCGAGCGGCGGCGCGAGGACGAGGCCGAGGGCGGCGACCTGCAGCGCGCAGACGGCGCGGCGGCGGTTCGAGGCGGGGAGCGGGCGGGCGAGCGGCGGATGCAGCCGGCCGGCGAGGAGGAAGGCGTAGCGCATGAGGCCGATGCCGAGCACCCAGGGGCCGGCCTTGCCGAGCGCGAGGGCGAGGGCGGCGAGGGCGAGGATGAGGAGCGCGTCGACCTCCATGTCGAAGCGGGCGCCGAAGGGCGAGACGAGGCGCTGGCGGCGGGCGAGCCAGCCGTCGACGCCGTCGAGGGCGAGGAGAACCCCGGCCCCGGCGAGCGCCCACCAGGCCTCGGCCCCGGCGAGGATGCGCGGCTCGAGGGCGAGCGCGGCGAGGAGGACGGCGCCGGCGGCGCGGGCCAGGGTGAGGAGGTTGGCGAGCCCGAAGGCGGCGTGCGGATGGAAGGGCAGCAGGCGGTCGAGCATCACCGCGGCGACGAGCCCGTAGAGGCCGAAGCCGAGGGCGAGGGCGGCCGGCGCGGCGAAGGGAAGCGCGGCGAAGGCCCAGGCGAGGGCCGCCCCGACGAGGAGGCTGGCGGCGAGCCCGCCGCGGCGCGGGCCGGCGAGCGCGGCCGGTTTGGGGAAAGCCGGGTTTCGCGCTAGAGTGACGGTATCGGCGGGGGGCGCCAGAGAGGGGAAGCCATGGGGTTCGACACCGTCTCGCGTCTGTTCCACTGGGTCACCGTGCTTCTCGTGGCGGTGATGATACCGGTCGGGGTGGTGATGACACAAGACATCCCCCGGTCGGTGCAGGACCCGCTCTTCATCCTGCACAAGGGCCTGGGGCCGGTCGTCCTGCTCGTGGTGCTGCTGCGGCTCGCCTGGCGGGCGGCCCATCCCGCCCCGCCGCTGCCCGCGAGCGTGCCCGCCTGGCAGGTGCGGGCGGCGCACGGCGTGCATGCGGCGCTCTACGGCTTCCTGATCCTGCAGGCGGTGAGCGGCTACGTGCGGGTGACGACCGGCGGCTTTCCGATCGAGTCGCTCGAGGCCATCGGCATCGCCCCGCTCCTGCCGAAGGTCGAGCCGGTCGGCGACGTCGCATCGGTCGTGCATCGGATTTCGGCCGTCTGCCTCCTCCTCCTCATCGCAATGCACGCGGGGGCGGCGGCGTTCCACGGCCTCGTCCGGCACGACGGCGTCTTCTCGCGGATGTGGCCGCCGATCGCGCCGAAGCCGCACCCGGCTCCGGCCCGGGAAACCATGTCGGAGGAATAGGTTGCGCGGCCCCGAGGCGCCCGCCATCCTGCAGGAGGGAACGGAGCGGGCGGGGGGACGATGGGACGACGCGCGGATGGCGCCGGCTGCGCCGCGGCGGCGCTGGCGATGCTGCTCCTGGCCGGGGCGCTGCCGGCCCGGGCGCAGATGGATCCGGAGGAGGAGCAGCGCTGCGTCTGGCAGTGCCTCGCCAATTCTCCCGGGGCGGAGAGCCGCCAGTATCAGGAATGCGTGGAGCGGCTGTGCATGGCCGCACCCCCTGCCGCGGAGAAGCCGAGGGCGGCGGTCCCGGCGGGCGCCGCCTGGACGGCCGGCAGCGGGGCGAGGGGCGGCGGCTGGTACGCCGGCGTCGAGATCCCCGGCAAGTCGCTGAGCTTCCTCTGCCGGCGCGGCGGGCCGGGGCTCCTCGCGGTGGCCGGGCTCGGCGGCCGCGCGGACGGGGTCGCGCTGCGGGTCGACCGGCAGGCCTTCGCCCTGCGCTTCGTCGCGGAGAACGGCATCCTCTACGCCGCCGCCGACTCGCCGCTTCTCGGCGCGCTGATGGGCGGCAGCCGGGCCGAGGTGAGCGCGCGGGGCGGGAGCGCGACCTTCCCGCTCGCCGGCTCGGGCGCGGCGATCCGCAAGGCGCTGGCCGGCTGCGGCCTCTCCTGAACCCGCGTCAGTCGGCCTCCGGCGGATTGAATCGGTGTCGAGGGGGATTCCGTTTGTGTTGACAGCGACTTGGGCCGACTGGAATGCGGCCGGAAAGGGGCTGGAAAGCGGCCATACGATTTGCGGCCGTG
>NZ_CALLYO010000279.1 GCF_937858865.1 uncultured Amaricoccus sp.
ATCCATATGGCGCCTGATCGCGTCAGGTGGGCCCCGGAGGGGTCAGTTCGACTTGGGCGAGGACCAGGGCAGGCGGGAGACGGGGATGCCGTCGTCGGCGAGGGCGCGGGCCTCGGCCGTGGTCGCCTCGCCGATGATCGAGCGCTCGGGCGAGGCGCCCTCGTGGATGCGGCGCGCTTCGGCGGCGAACTCGCGCCCGACGTTCTCCGAGGTCGCCTCGACGTGGCGGCGGAGCTCGGCCAGGGCCTGCTCGGCGGGCGAGGCGGGAGCGGCGAGCGAGGGCGCGGGATCGGCGGCGGCGATGGCGGGCGCCATCAGGTCCTTGGCGACGACGGTGCTGCCGCAGACGGCGCAGGAGACCATGCCGGCCGCGCGCAGCCGGTCGAAGTCCTCGCTGGACCCGAACCAGGACTCGAAGCGGTGCGCCTTGTCGCAGCGCAGCGCGTAGCGGATCATTCGCTCTACCTCGTCACACACGCCTGCAAGAGAGAAGATATGGGGCGGCAGGTCAAAGACAATCTCGCCGCGCCCTTTCCACAAATGTGTTGCGGGGCCGGTTGCCGAGGACTGCCGGCTGTCCGGCAACGTCCACCGTTTCGTTTCCGCGTCCCCGGCCGCGAAACCGTGCTAACCTTGCCGCGGGACCACGTATCCGGGGGGATGGCATGAACTTCAGGACACTCGCGGCGGCGGCCGCCCTTGCGCTCGCTGCTCTGCCGGCATGGGCCGTCACCACGACGTTCGACCTGGCCGCCGACCCGCAGCACGAGGGCTGGTGGCGCTGGAACGACGACGGCAGCCACACGGTCTCGGACGGCGTCCTGCATGTCGAGGCTCCCTCCTACTATGAATTCTTCGCTCCGGCGGACGTCTGGCGCGACCGGGTGACCAACCGCGGCGGCTGGGCCATCGAAACCCGGATGCGCCGCGACCCCTCGTCGGTCGGCACGCCGGGGATGTGGATCCAGGACCGGAAGTACCTCACGCTGGTCGGATTCACCGGCAGCGGTCTCGAGATCGGCGACGATGGTGCCTTCCACGGCAGCTATGCGGTCGACACCTCGGCGTTCCATACCTATCGCTTCGAGGGCAAGGGCGACGGGCTGCGGGTCTTCGTCGACGGCCTCCTCGCGCTCGACCTCGGCGTCACGACGCCGGGCTGGGCCACCTTCGACGTCGCGTTCGGCGACAACAACCGCTTCACGTCCGGCTTCAGCAGCTCCGACTGGGACTATGTGACCGTGACCGCGATCCCGCTGCCGGCGGGCGCATGGCTGATGGGCGCCGGGCTCCTGGCCCTTGCCGGCGTCGCTGCTCGCCCACGCGCCTGAGGATCGGGCGACCGGCACCGAAAGAGTCGCGCGCCCTCCCCACCTGTCCCGCCCGAGGCCCTGCCTCGGGCATCGCCCGCCCCGCCCCAGGCGGGCGCTTCTCGCCCGCCGGGTCGGGTGCTGCCCTCAACGCCTTGGAGGAGCGGTCGGACAGGGTGCGGTTATTCGGCGGGCTTCCGTTGCCGGCCGGCGGGTGGCACATAGGCAGCCGGTCTGCGGAGAGCAAGGACGGCATGGCGAGGTGGGTTCCGTTCGGGGGCGCGGTTCTGGTGGGCGCGCTTGCGGCGCTCGCCTCGGCGCTGGCGCTGCCGCCCCTCCTCGCCTTCGCCGCGGGCGCGCTGGTCGGGCTGGTCGGGGCGGCGGTGCTGGCGCGCGAGCCGGCGGGGCCGGTGCCGGCGGCCGCCCAGGGGGCGAAGGCGACGATGCCCTCGACCTTCGGGCGGGCGCTGATCGAGAAGCTGCCGACGCCGCTTCTCGTCATCTCGCGCACCGGGCGGGTCAGCTATGCCAATCCGGCGGCAGCCGACGCGCTGCCGCGGCTCGAGGCGGGGGCGCATTTCGCCCATCTGATCCGGGTGCCGGCCTTCGTCGAGGCGGTGGGCGCGACGCTGGCCGACGGGGAGGAGCGGCGGGTGCGCTTCTCGACCCGGCAGGACCAGGAGCGCTTCCTCGAGGCGAGGATCGGGCTGCTGCCGCCGGGGGACGCCTTCGGGCCGGAGGCGCAGGGGATAGTGCAGATCGAGGACCGCACCGACCAGCGGCGCGCCGAGCAGCTGCGCTCGGACTTCATCGCCAACGCGAGCCACGAGCTCCGGACGCCGCTCGCCTCGATCATCGGCTATATCGAGACGCTGCAGCACCACGCCCGCGAGGACCCGGACGCGCGGGAGCGGTTCCTCGCCATCATGGCGCGGGAGGCGGGGCGGATGCAGCGGCTGGTCGACGACCTGATGTCGCTGAGCCGCATCGAGATGACCGAGCACGTCCGCCCGGCGGAGGAATGGTCGCTGACCGAGATCGCCGCCGAGAGTGCGGCGGCGCTGCTGCCGGTCGCGCGCCGGCAAGGGGTGACGCTCGCGATCGAGGTGGCGGCGGGCGGGGTGCGGGTGCGGGGCGACCGCGACCAGCTCGGGCAGGTCTTCACCAACCTGATCGACAACGCGATGAAGTATGGCGGCGCGGGCGCCGTGGTGCGCGTCGTCGAGGCGGCGCCTGCCCGGGCGCATCCGAACCGCGTCGGGGTGACGGTGGAGGACAGCGGGCCGGGGATCGCGCGCGAGCATATCCACCGGCTGACCGAGCGCTTCTACCGGGTGAGCGCGAGCTCGAGCCGCGACAAGGGCGGGACCGGCCTCGGGCTCGCCATCGTCAAGCACATCCTGAACCGGCACGGCGGGCGGCTGGAGATCGCGTCGGAGCCGGGAAAGGGCAGCGCCTTCACCGTGTGGCTGCCGCGCAGCGAGGGCGGCGAAGGGGCGGCCGCGGGGGATGTGCCCGAAGGGTGAAGGGCTTGGCCTGTCGCGAAAGTGTCTTGAATCCGTAATGCGCGTGTCGCGGGCGGCACTATACTGCGGGGGAGCGGTCGCCCGGCCGCAGGGGAATGGACGACGCCATGGCGCATATCGTATCGGCCTTCGACGAGGATCTGGTGCAGATCCAGGCCCGCATCTCGGAGATGGGCGGGCTCTGCGAGGAGCTGCTCTCCAAGGCGCTCGAGTCGGTGCAGAGCCGCGACCCGGTGCTGGCGCGGCAGGTGATCGAGCGCGACAAGGCGCTCGACGCGATGGAGATGGCGCTCGAGGAATCGGCGGTGAAGGTGATCGCGCTGCGCCAGCCGGTGGCGGCCGACCTGCGCGTGCTGATCGCGGCGATGAAGATCGCCTCGACGCTGGAGCGGATCGGCGATCTCGCCAAGAACATCGCCAAGCGGGCGATCCCGCTGTCGTCGGCCAAGCCGGTGCGGCTGACCACCTCGATCGTGCGCATGGGGCGGCAGACGTTGACCCAGCTCTCGGACGTGCTGAACGCGCATGCCTCGCGCGACGTGGATCTCGCGGTGCAGATCTGGAACCAGGACTATGAGATCGACGAGCTCTACAACGCGATCTTCCGCGAGGTCGTCACCTACATGGTCGAGGACAGCCGGCTGATCGGGGTGGGGGCGCAGCTCATGTTCATCGCCAAGAACCTCGAGCGGATCGGCGACCACACCACGCACGTCGCCGAGATGGTCCACTATATCGTCACCGGCAAGAACCTCGGGGACGACCGGCCGAAGGGCGAGCCGCAGGGGCTCGAGTTCCTCACCGACTGAGCGAGCGGAGGGCAGGGATGGCGGCCAGGATACTCGTGGTCGAGGACGAGGAGCCGATCAGCCAGCTCCTCGCCTACAATCTCGGGAAGGAGGGGTTCAGCGTCGCGACGGCGGCCGACGCCGAGGAGGCGATGGTCGCGATCGAGGAGAGCCGGCCGGACCTCATGCTGCTCGACTGGATGCTGCCGAACGTCTCGGGGATCGAGTTCTGCCGGCAGATCCGCGCCCGCCCGGCCACCCGCGACATCCCGGTCATCATGCTGACCGCCCGCGGCGAGGAGGAGGACCGGGTGCGCGGCCTCGATGTCGGGGCGGACGACTATGTGACCAAGCCCTTCTCGATGTCGGAGCTGGTGGCGCGGATCCGCGCCGTGCTGCGCCGGACCGCGCCGGCGATCGCCGGCGACGTGGCGGTCTTCGCCGACATCGTGCTCGACCGCGAGCAGTGCCGGGTGCGGCGGGGCAAGCGCGACATCCACCTCGGGCCGACCGAGTTCCGCCTGCTCGACACGCTGATGCAGCGGCCCGGCCGGGTCTACGCCCGCGAGCAGCTGCTCGACCGGGTGTGGGGGCAGGACGTCTATGTCGAGCTGCGCACCGTCGACGTGCACATCGGCCGGCTGCGCAAGGCGCTGAACCGCCGGGGCGAGCGCGACCCGATCCGCACGGTGCGCTCCACGGGCTATGCGCTGGACGAGACCTACGCCGGGTGAGATGCGCGGGACCGGCTTGGGCGAGCGGCGCAGGAGGGGTCGTGCCCTCCCCATCTGTCCCGCCCGGGGCCCCGGCCCCGGGCAGCGCC
>NZ_CALLYO010000280.1 GCF_937858865.1 uncultured Amaricoccus sp.
CCTATCTGCCGGAATGCGTCGCACAGGGGAGGCCGCGACCGGATTTGATCCCCGTTCACGCCCGAAATGTTCAGTCGGAGCCGGGACCGTCACCGAGCTGGAACCGCTCGAACCGCCCCAGCGCCTCCTCGATCGCCGGCCGGTCCGCCTCGCCGCCGTCCCCCACCCAGGTCCACTTCTGCATCAGAAGCTTCCCCGCCGCCCGGTCGGCCTTGAGGTCGATCGCCGCCACGATCCGGTCGCCCTTCAGCACCGGGAGGGCGAAATAGCCGAGCACCCGCTTCTCCTTCGGCAGATAGGCCTCGAAGAGATGGTCGTAGCCGAAGAAGAGCCTCAGCCGCCTGCGCTGGATGACCAGCGGATCGAACGGCGAGAGGAGATGCACCACCCCCTCCGCCGCCTCCGGCACCTCCGTCCCCCGCGCCATCCAGTGCATCTGCCGCCCGGCCCCCTCCACCGCCACCGGCAGCAGCTTCCGCCGCGCCACCCGCGCCTCGACCGCCGCCGCCACCGCCTTCTTCCGCTTCGCATCGAGGTGGCAGACCGACTCGAGGCTCACGATCCCCTGCGCCCCGAGCGCCCGGTCGAGCAGATACTCGACGACCTGCGCCTCCGACGCCGGCCTCGGCTTCCGCGCCCAGCCGAAATGCCGGTCGACCAGCTCGTAGCTCTTCACCATCCCCGCCCGCTCGCTGACCGTCAGCAGCCCGGCGAAGAAGGCCATCTGCAGCGCCCGCTTCGACGGCTTTCGGCTCGCCCAGGGGTGGTCCTTCTCCACCAGTTCGTCGTCGTCGATGTCGCGGATCGAGAGCGCCCCCTCCCGCCGCACCCGCGCCACGATCTGCCGCAGCTCGGCGGGCGTCACCGCGCCGAACCACTTCACCGGGTTCTCCCGGTGCCGCGCCATGTCGGCCATGAAGAAGCGGAAGTCCCGCGTCGGGATATAGGCGAGCGCATGCGTCCAGTATTCGAAGACCGACTTCTCGACGCTGAGCGCCCGGTGCAGATCCTCCCGCCGGTACGCGGGGATCCGCGCCCAGAGGATATGGTGGTGCGACCGCTCGATCACGTTGATCGTGTCGATCTGCACGTAGCCGAGATGCTCGACCGCCGCCCGGACCGCCTCCGCCCCCGCCCCGAACGGCGCCGCCTCGTCGAGCCGCTGCGCCCGGATCCAGATCCGCCGCGCCTCGGCCGCCGAGAGGGTCGCCGGCGCCGGCGCCCGCACCGCCACCTCACGCCCCCCGCGCGGGGCGAAAGGCCCGGTCAACCTTCCTTTCGGAGTGATTAACGCGCGCCGAAATCCCATATGAAATCAATGTGATGGCGATCCGGGCACGCGTGCCCACCCGTGCCCTCATGTCGCCCGCGCCCGGCTCTCCTCGATGTAGATCTCGCGCAGCCGCCGCGTCACCGGCCCCGGCGTCCCGTCCCCGATCGCCGTCCCGTCGATCTCCACCACCGGCGTCACGAACCCCGAGGCCGAGGTATAGAAGGCCTCCGCCGCCCCCTTCGCCTCCGCGACGGTGAACTTCCGCTCCTCGACCCGGACCTGCGCCTCCCGGGCATAGGCGATCACCGCCGCCCGGGTGATCCCGTGCAGGATCGACTCCGACAGCTCCCGCGTCACCACCACCCCGTCCCGGGTCACGATCCAGGCGTTGTTCGAGGTCCCCTCGGTGACGAAGCCGTCCTCGACCATCCAGGCGTCGTCCTTGCCCGCCTTCTTCGCCATCATCTTGCACATCGACGGCGCGAGCAGCTGCACCGTCTTGATGTCCCGCCGCCCCCAGCGGATGTCCGGCACCGAGATCACCCGGATCCCCTCCCGCCCCGAGGGCGCATCGACCAGCGCCTTCGCCTGGGTGAAGAGCACGAGGCTCGGGCGCGGCTCGGCCGGCCAGGCGAAGTCCCGGTCCGCCGCCCCCCGCGTCGCCTGCAGATAGACCATCCCCTCGACGAGCCGGTTCCGCGCCACCAGCTCGCGGTGGATCGCCTCGATCTCCGCGTCCTCCGCCGGCGCCGGCATCTCGAGCGCGGCGAGCGAGCGGTGCAGCCGGCGCAGGTGGCCGGGAAAGTCCACCAGCTTCCCCTCCAGCACGCTCGTCACCTCGTAGACCCCGTCGGCGAACAGGAACCCCCGGTCGAAGACCGAGATCCGCGCTTCCTCCTCCGGCACATAGGCGCCGTTCACATGGACGATCCGGCTCATCTCACCCCCAGAGCTCCGGCGTGGAAGGATGCACGCCCCGCGCGTCGTAGACCAGCGGATGCGCCCGGTCACGCGCCAGGAGCAGCGGCCCGTCGAGATCGGCATAGGCCGCCCCCTGCGCCACGAGCACCGCCGGCGCCATGGCGAGCGAGGTGCCGACCATGCAGCCGACCATCACCCCGAACCCCGCCGCCCGCGCCGCCTCGCGCAGCGCCAGCGCCTCGGTCAGCCCGCCCGTCTTGTCGAGCTTCACGTTGACCAGGTCGTATCGCCCAGCGAGCCCGGCCAGGCTCGCCCGGTCGTGGCAGCTCTCGTCGGCGCAGACCGGCAGCGGCCGCGCCATCTCGCCCAGCGCCGCGTCCTCCCCCGCCGGCAGCGGCTGCTCCACCATCTCGACCCCGAGCCGCACCAGCACCGGCGCCAGCGCCGCATATTCCTCCGCCGTCCACCCCTCGTTCGCGTCCACGATGATCCGCGCCCGCGGCGCCCCGGCCCTCACCGCCTCGAGCCGCGCCACGTCGCCCTCGCCGCCGAGCTTGATCTTGAGCAGCGGCCGGTGCGCGTGCCTCGCCGCCTGCGCCCGCATCGCCTCCGGCGTGTCGAGCGACAGCGTGTAGGCCGTCACCTCCGGCCCCGGTTCGGCCAGCCCGGCCAGCTGCCAGACCCGCCGCCCCGCCCGCTTCGCCTCCAGGTCCCAGAGCGCGCAGTCGACCGCGTTCCGCGCCGCCCCCGGCGGCAGCAGCCCCTGCAGCGCCGCCCGGTCGAGCCTCTCCGGCAGCCCCGCGACCTGCGCCGCCACGCTCTCCACCGTCTCGCCGTAGCGGGCGTAGGGCACGCACTCGCCCCGCCCGCGTGCGCCGCCTTCCTCCACCGTCACCGTCAGCACCCGCGCCTCGGTGCGCGACCCGCGGCTGATCCGGAAGACCCCGGCGATCGGGAAGCTCTCCGCCCGGACCTCGCGCCTCATGCGAGCGCGTCCACCAGCCGCCCCGCCCCCTGGCGGAACGGATCGACCGTCGGCAGCCCCAGCCGCGCCTCCGTCCCGGCGAGGAGCGCCAGCGCCGCCGCCTCGCCGAGCCCGGCGGTGTTGACCGACACGCCGACCACCCGCACCTCCGGGTTCACCATCCGCGCCATCTCGAGCGACAGCTCGCGCAACGCCTCGAGCGTCGGCAGCGGATAGCCCGGCAGCCCGCGCATGTGCGCCCGCGTCGGCTCGTGGCAGAGCACCAGCGCATCCGGCTGCCCGCCATGGATCAGCGCCAGCGTCACCCCGGAATAGGAGACGTGGAACAGGCTCCCCTGCCCCTCGATCAGGTCCCAGTGATCCTCATCATTGTCGGGCGTCAGCCACTCGATCGACCCGGCCATGAAGTCCGCCACCACCGCGTCGAGCGGCACCCCCGCGCCGGTGATCAGAATCCCCGTCTGCCCGGTGGCGCGGAAGGTTGCCTTCATCCCCCGCGCCCGCATCTCCCGCTCCATCGCGAGCGCGGTGTACATCTTGCCGACCGAACAGTCCGTCCCGACCGCCAGGCAGCGCCGGCCCTGCCGCCGCCGCCCGTCGGCGACCGGATAGCGATGCGGCGGCACGCGCACGTCGTGCAGCCGCCGCCCGTGCGCCATCGCCGCGGCGACGAGCTCCGATTCGTCGCGCAGGAGGTTGTGCAGCCCCGAGGCGATGTCCATCCCCTGCGCCATCGCCTCGGTCAGCACGCTGATCCAGGCCGGCGAGATCACCCCGCCGCGGTTCGCGACCCCGACCACCAGCGTCCTCGCCCCGGCGGCCACCGCCTCGGCGATGCCCATGTCCGGCAGGCCGAGGTCGGCGTTGCAGCCCTGCATCCGGTACTGGCCGATCGCGCTCTCCGGCCGCCAGTCGCGGATCCCCTGCGCCACCTTGGCCGCGAGCGGATCGGCAGCGTCGCCGAGGAAGAGCAGATAGGGCGCCGCGATCATGCCGGATCCGCGAAGTCGCGCGGCGGCGCCGGGCGCGATTCGGTGCGCCGCTTGAAGGCGCAGCGCAGGTAGGGCCCCTCGGGCGCCGCAAGCACGATCAGGCACTGGGCGACGTGCCGGTCGCCGTCGAAGATGTCGGCGAAGCCGCGCGGCACGCACCCGTCCTGCGCGTCGATCAGGCAGCCGTCCATACCCATGGCCACGACCGGGAAGCGCCGCCCCCCGCACTCCATCACGAGCCGCGGGTTGCTGCGCCCGGCGTCGAAGCCGATCGCGATCTCATCCAATGCCGCGCCCCTTTCGCGCTTCGCGTCCCGGGATCGTTCGGCCGCAGGATATTGTCCGGCAAGCACAAAACAAGCGCGAACTGCCCTCCGCCCCCGACCACCCGCCCGCGCGGCGGAAACACTCCGTCCCGCCAGGCGGGCCTTTTCTTTTCGCCGCGCAGCCGCAGGTTGACGCGAGCAGAAGGAGAAGGCGAATGGGATATCTCGATGACGGCCTCTGGCGGGTCGGGTCGGTGGCGCCGCGCACCGCCGACGGCAGGTTCGTCCGGCAGGCGAGCCGGATCCGCAACTGGATCACCCGCGACGGCTCGCCCGGCCCGACCGGCCGGGGCGGGTTTCCCGCCGAGAGCGGCCGCTATCATCTCTACGTGTCGCTCGCCTGCCCCTGGGCGCACCGGACGCTCATCTTCCGCGAGCTCAAAGGGCTCGCGCCCCACGTCAGCGTGGACGTCGTCCATCCCTGGCTCGGCCCCGACGGATGGAGCTTCGATACCGACGCCGAGGGCTCGACCGGCGACCGGGTGAACGGCAAGCGCCTCCTGCGCGAGATCTACCTCGCCTCCGACCCGCAGGCGACCGGCAAGGTGAGCGTGCCGGTGCTCTGGGACAAGGCGGAGGGGGTGATCGTCTCGAACGAGTCGGCCGAGATCATCCGCATGTTCAACTCGGCCTTCGACGGCATCACCGGCAACCGGCTCGACTTCTGGCCCGAGGCGCTGCGCGAGGAAATCGACGCGGTCAACGACCGGGTCTACCGCGGCCTCAACAACGGCGTCTATCGCGCCGGCTTCGCCCACTCGCAGGAGGCCTACGACGAGGCGGCGGCGGAGGTCTTCGCGACGCTCGACTGGCTCGAGGCGCGGCTCGGGCGGCAGCGCTACCTGCTCGGCGACCGGATCACCGAGGCGGACTGGCGGCTCGCCACCACGCTCTTCCGCTTCGATCTCGTCTACCACGGGCACTTCAAGTGCAACCGCCGGCGGCTCGTCGACCATGCCGCGCTCTGGCCCTACGCGCGGGAGCTCTACCAGGTGCCGGGCGTGGCCGCGACGGTGAACTTCGGGCAGATCGCCCGGCACTACTACACCAGCCACGAGGGGATAAACCCGAGCCGCATCGTCCCGATCGGCCCCGACATCGACTGGAGCGAACCGCACCGGCGCGGTTGAGCGCTTGCATCCGGCCGCGGCAGGCAGGAGGGTACGCGCCGGATTGTACGGGAAAGGGACTTCGCCATGGCAGACGATATCGTGATTCTCGACGGGGCACGCACCGCGATCGGCACCTTCGGCGGCAGTCTGGCGGCGATCCCGCCGATCGCGCTGGCCGCCACCGCCGCGCGCGAGGCGCTGTCGCGCGCCGGGGTCGAGGGCGGGCAGATCGGCCACGTCGTCTTCGGCCATGTCATCAACACCGAGCCGCGCGACATGTACCTGAGCCGCGCCGCCGCGATCGAGGCGGGGGTGCCGGACACGGCGCCGGCGATGAACGTCAACCGGCTCTGCGGCTCCGGGGCGCAGGCGATCGTCTCCTGCGTGCAGGCGCTCTCGCTGGGCGATGCCGACTTCGCGCTCGCCGGCGGCGCCGAGAGCATGTCCCGCGCGCCCTACTCGCTGCCCGCGGCCCGCTGGGGGCAGAAGATGGGCGATACCGCCGCCCTCGACATGATGGTCGGCGCGCTCACCTGCCCGTTCGGGACCGGCCACATGGGCGTGACGGCCGAGAACGTGGCGGCCGAGAACCAGATCACCCGCGAGGCGCAGGACGCCTTCGCCCTCGAGAGCCAGAACCGCGCCCAGGCGGCGATCCGGGAAGGCCGCTTCGCCGACCAGATCGTGCCGGTCGAGGTGACGGTGAAGCGGGAGAAGGTCGGCTTCGCCACCGACGAGCACCCCAAGGCGACGACGGCCGAGGCGCTCGCCAAGCTCAGGCCCGCCTTCCGCAAGGAGGGCTCGGTCACCGCCGGCAACGCCAGCGGGCTGAACGACGGCGCCGGCGCCGTGGTTCTCGCCACCGCCGCCGCGGCGGAAAGGGCCGGCCTCGCGCCGAAGGCGCGCATCCTCGGCTATGCCGTGGCCGGGGTCCGGCCCGAGGTCATGGGCATCGGACCGATCCCCGCGGTGCAGAAGCTGCTCGAGCGGACCGGGCTCACGGCCGACGACTTCGACGTCATCGAATCGAACGAGGCCTTCGCCGCCCAGGCGCTCGCGGTCAACAAGGGCCTCGGCCTCGACCCGGCGAAGGTGAACCCGAACGGCGGCGCCATCGCCCTCGGCCACCCGATCGGCGCCACCGGCGCCATCCTGACCATCAAGGCGCTCTACGAGCTGGCGCGGACCGGCGGCAGGAAGGGCCTCGTCACCATGTGCATCGGCGGCGGGCAGGGCATCGCGCTCGCCATCGAGCGGCTCTGAATCCTTGCGACGGGGTTAACGCCGCAACGATCTTGCCCTAAGATCAATGCCTTGGCCGGAGTCGCACGCGTGCGACTCCGTGCCGCTCACCGGGGCTCCGCCACCACCGTCCGCCGGTAGAGGTGCCAGGTGGCATGCCCGAGGATCGGCATGACGACGATCAGCCCGAGGAAGAAGGGGATCGAGCCGAGCACGAGGCCGGCGGCGACGATCAGCCCCCAGGCGGCGATCGGGACCGGATTGGCCGCCGTCACCCGCATCGAGGTGATGATCGCCACCGGCAGCCCCACGTCGCGATCGAGGAGCAGCGGGAAGGACACCACGCTGCAGGCGAGCACCAGCGCCGCGAAGAGCGCGCCCACCCCGATGCCGACGACGATCATCGTCCAGCCGGCCTTGGTGGTGAAGACGTCGCGGACGAAGTCGCCGATCGAGGCCGGATGCACGTCGCCGAAGGTGGCATAGTAGATGCCATGCGCCGTCAGCACCCAGACGATGAAGAGCGCGCCGAGCATCAGCCCGAGGGCGAAGATCGCGGCGAAGGACGGCGACCTCGTGAAGGAGATGGCGTGCGACCAGTCCGGATCCTCGCCCTGCTCGCGCCGGCGGCTCATCTCGTAGAGCCCGACCGCCGCCACCGGCCCGAGCAGCGCGAAGCCGGAGGTGATCGGGAAGAGCAGCGGCAGCAGGTTGTTGTGCAGCGCGACCCAGGCGAGCAGCGCCCCGATGACCGGATAGAGCAGGCAGAGGAAGATGACGTCGGTGCGGCAGGCGAGGAAGTCCTCGAACCCCGCGCGCAGGACGTCCCTGAGATCGCGCACCGCCATGTGGCGGATGCGCGGCAGCTCGACCTCGCCGGCATCGCCGTGGCCGATATGCGCGGCAGCCGCGCCGAGGTGCTTCCCCGCGGCGGCCGCGTGGTCGACGCTCCAGGAGAGAGGGTTCCCGATGGTGGAGTCGGACATGCTGTTCCTCCGGCACATGACTTCGCCGTCGCGGCGACTCGTGACCGGAACGCAGAGATCGCGGAGAACGAGCTGCTGCCGCTCTCGCCATGGTAGCAGAAAACGCCGCGCATGCGACATGCCTTGTCGAAACCGTGACCCGAGAGGCCGCCATGCTTCCCTCCGACCGTGACGCCTATCTCGCCTTCTTCCGCGCCGCCGAGGCGCTGAAGGACACCCTCCGCAGCGGCCACACCGCCGGCGGCCGCCCCGAGAGCACCGCCGAACACTGCTGGCGGCTCTGCCTGATGGCGGTGACGCTCGCCGACGAGCTGCCGGAGATCGACCTGCGCCGCCTCCTCGAGCTCCTCGTCCTGCACGACCTCGGCGAAGCGGTGGGCGGCGACATCCCCGCGCCGCTGCAGGGCCCGGAGAAGACGACGGCCGAACGCGCCGACTTCGCCCGGCTCATCGACCCGCTGCCCGCCCGGATCGCCGCCCGCCTGATGGCGCGCTGGGACGAGTACAACGCCGCCGCGACCCCCGAGGCGCGGCTCGCCAAGGGCCTCGACCGGCTGGAGACCGTCCTCCAGCACGTCCAGGGCGCCAACCCGCCCGGCTTCGACTATGCCTTCAACCTCGGCTACGGGCGCACCCACACCGACGCCCACCCGGTGACCGCGGCGCTCCGCGCCCCGGTCGACGAGGAGACCGCGCGCCTGGCCGCCTCGTGACCGGCAGGCGGGCCGCGTCGGGTGCGGGCGGGCGCCCGCACCCGGTCAGCGGTTGTCGGCCTGGCTGCGCACCAGCTCGAGCCCGCGGCGGGTGATCTGGTAGGGCCGTCCGTCCCGCGAGCCGATCGCCCGCCGCCGCTTCAGCCGGCGGAAGAGCTCGAGGTCGACGCCGGCCATCAGCCAGCCGTCGCGGTTCCAGCACTCCACCGCGCGGATGCGGCCGCGCTCGCACCGGAGCGGGCGGATCTCGCCCCCCTGCGCCAGCGCGTGCAGCACGCGCTGTTCCTGTCGGGAAATGTCCATGTCGGTCGTCTGCAATGAAAATGGCAAGGAGCGCCCGCGCAGCGTCACGCCTGCGGAGCGCCTGATCCCACCTGCCTCGCCCCCGCGGGCGAGGCGCTAGCGAATGACCGACTGACTAGACACGAGCCCGCGTTAGGCCGAATCGGCCCCGGCGGTCAATCGCCTCCGTCGGCCGGCTTGAACGCCATGCCCCGCCGGCTACCTTGCCCGCCATTCTCGAGAGGGACGCGATGCAGCCAGACGCCACCGGTCTCGAACGCTTCGTCGCCGCCCAGGACCCAGTCTGGCCCGACGTCGTGGCCGAGCTGACCGCCGGTCGCAAGGCGACCCACTGGATGTGGTTCGTCTTCCCGCAGATCGCCGGCCTCGGGCGGAGCGGCATGGCGCAGCGCTACGCCCTCGCCTCGGTGGCGGAGGCGGCGGCCTACCTCGACCACCCGGTGCTCGGCCCGCGGCTCCGGCAGGCGACCGGCCTCATGCTGCTGCACGCCGCCCGGCCGGCCGAGACGATCCTGGGCGGGATCGACGCGATGAAGTTCCGCTCCTCGATGACGCTCTTCGCGCTGGCCCGGCCTGAGGAGCGATGCTTCGAGGCCGCGCTCGACGCCTTCTTCGGCGGCGCCCCCGACCCGGCCACGCTGGAGCGGGTGGCCGGCTGAGCGGCGGCCGAGCGGGGCAGGGGTTGCGGCCCGGAAGCCGCCGGGCCTATCGTGCCCGCGCCGGCCCGGGGGCGCCGGGAGAACGAGGGAGGGACCCCGTGAGCGGACCGTTGCCGCATCCGGAGGACGAGGGGGGCGTCTGGATCGGGCGCGCCTGGGTGCCTGAGACCGGCCCCTGCGTCGTCGCCGTCCGCGACGGCAGCGTCGTCGACCTGACCTCGCGCGAAGCGCCCACCGTCCGCGACCTGCTCGAGCTCGACGACCCGGTCGGCTGGGCGCGGGCGACGCGCGGCCGCCCGATCGGCCGGCTCGACGACCTCGCCGAGGCGGCCCGCGCCGGCGCCGGGGACCGCGCCCGGCTGATCGCCCCCTGCGACCTGCAGGCGATCAAGGCCTGCGGCGTGACCTTCGCCCGCTCGATGATCGAGCGGGTGATCGAGGAGCGCGCCGCCGGCGACCCCGCGCGCGCCGAGGAGATCCGCGCCCGGATCGCCGGGCTGATCGGCGCCAGCCTGCGCGACATCGAGCCGGGCAGCGAAGCGGCCGCGGCCGCCAAGCAGGCCCTCCAGGCCGAGGGCCTCTGGAGCCAGTATCTCGAGGTCGGCATCGGCCCCGACGCCGAGGTCTTCACCAAGAGCCAGCCGATGTCGGCGGTCGGCTGGGGCGCGATGGTCGGCCTGCACCCGGTCTCGCACTGGAACAACCCCGAGCCCGAGGTGGTCCTCGCCGTCGACAGCCGCGGGCGCATCCGCGGCGCGAGCCTCGGCAACGACGTGAACCTGCGCGACGTCGAGGGCCGCTCGGCGCTGCTGCTCGGCAAGGCGAAGGACAACAACGCCGCCTGCGCCATCGGCCCCTTCATCCGCCTCTTCGACGAGGACTTCACCCTCGACGACGTGCGCGCCGCCGAGCTCGCGATGACCGTCGAGGGCAGGGACGGCTTCCGGCTCGAGGGCCGCTCGTCGATGCGCGAGATCAGCCGCGACCCGGCCGACCTCGTGGCGCAGACCATCGGCCGGCACCACCAGTACCCGGACGGCTTCATGCTCTTCCTCGGCACCATGTTCGCCCCGGTCAACGACCGCGACGCGCCGGGGCAGGGCTTCACCCACCACGCCGGGGACATCGTCACCATCGCCGCGCCTGGCCTGGGCGCGCTCGTCAACAGCGTCGGCCTCGCCACGGACGCCCCGGAGTGGACGTTCGGCGCCGCCGCGCTGATGCGCAACCTGGCCGGCCGCGGCCTCATCTGAAAGGACCTCCCGCCATGGCGCTGCACCGGAACCTCATCGACGGCGAGTGGATCGAGGGCGAGCCCGTCCCGAACCTCAACCCGGCCAACGTGAAGGAGGTGGTCGGCGAATACGCCCGCGCCACCGCCGAGGACGCGAAGCGCGCGATCGCCGCCGCCAGGGCGGCCTTCCCGGCCTGGTCGCGCTCGGGCCCCCTCGAGCGGCACGGCGTGCTGCGCAAGGCCGCCGACGAGATCCTCGCCCGCAAGGAGGAGCTCGGCCGCCTCCTGGCGCGCGAGGAGGGCAAGACCCTCGCCGAGGGCATCGGCGAGACGGTCCGCGCGGCGCAGATCTTCGACTTCTTCGCCGGCGAGTGCCTGCGGCTGACCGGCGAGATCCTGCCCTCGGTGCGCCCGGGCGTCGGCGTCGAGATCACCCGCGAGGGGGTCGGCGTCGTCGGCCTCATCACCCCCTGGAACTTTCCCATCGCCATCCCGGCCTGGAAGCTCGCGCCCGCGCTCACCTACGGCAACACCGTGGTCTTGAAGCCCGCCGACCTCGTCCCCGGCTGCTCCTGGGCGATCGTCGACATCCTGCACCGCGCCGGCCTGCCCAAGGGGGTCCTGAACCTCGTCATGGGCAAGGGCTCGGTCGTCGGCCAGGCGATGCTCGACAGCCCGGACGTCGATGCGATCAGCTTCACCGGCAGCCAGGCGACCGGCGCCCGCGTCGCCGAGGCGAGCATCAAGGTGATGCGCCGCTTCCAGCTCGAGATGGGGGGCAAGAACCCGCTCGTCGTGCTCGACGACGCCGACCTCGACGTCGCGGTCGAATGCGCGGTCAACGGCGCCTTCTTCTCGACCGGCCAGCGCTGCACCGCCTCCTCGCGGCTGATCGTGACGGCGGGCATCCACGACCGCTTCGTCGCCGCCGTCGCCGAGCGGCTGAAGGCCCTGAAGGTCGACGATCCGCTGAAGGAGGGCACCCACATCGGCCCGGTGGTCGACGCCGGCCAGCTCAAGCAGGACGAGGACTATATCGCCATCGGCCGCCAGGAGGGCGCCGAGCTCGTCGCCGGCGGCGAGCGGCTGACCCGCGACACCGAGGGCTTCTTCCTCTCCCCGGCGCTCTTCGTCGGCGCGACCAACGAGATGCGCATCAGCCGCGAGGAGATCTTCGGCCCGGTCGCCGGGGTGATCCGGGTGAAGGACTACGACGAGGCGCTCGCCGTGGCGAACGACACGCCCTTCGGCCTCTCCTCGGGCATCTGCACCACCTCGCTCCGGCACGCGACCCACTTCAAGCGCAACGCCGCGGCCGGGATGGTGATGGTGAACCTCCCCACGGCGGGCGTCGACTTCCACGTCCCCTTCGGCGGCCGCAAGGGCTCGAGCTACGGCCCGCGCGAGCAGGGGCGCTACGCGGCGGAGTTCTACACCACCGTCAAGACCGCCTACACCCTCCCCTGAGCGAGGGGCGAGGCATGGCGCGCATCCGGATCGGCGTCGGCGGCTGGGTCTACGAGCCCTGGCGGGGCAGCTTCTTCCCGCCCGGGCTCCCGCAGCGCGAGGAACTCGCCTACGCCAGCCGCCACCTCACCTCGATCGAGATCAACGGCACCTACTACGGCTCGCAGAAGCCCGCGAGCTTCGCCAGGTGGCACGCGGAAACCCCGGACGACTTCGTCTTCGCGGTGAAGGGCCCGCGCTTCGCCACCAACCGCAAGCTGCTGGCCGAGGCCGGCCCCTCGATCGAGCGCTTCTTCACCGGCGGGGTGATGGAGCTCCGCGACAAGCTCGGCCCGGTCAACTGGCAGTTCATGGCCACCAAGCGGTTCGACCCCGAGGACTTCGCCGCCTTCCTCGCCCTCCTGCCGCGCGCGGTCGACGGCCGCCCGATCCGCCACGCCGTCGAGGTCCGCCACCCGAGCTTCCGCACTCCGGAGTTCGTGGCGCTCGCCCGCGGCGCCGGCGTCGCGGTGATCCTCGGCGCCGATTCGCACTTCCCCGAAATCGCCGACGTCACCGCCCCCTTCGTCTACGTCCGCATCATGGGCACCCGCGAGGAGGAGGCGGCAGGCTACCCGCCGGCCGAGCTCGCCGCCTGGGCGGCCCGCGCCCGCCGCTGGGCCGCAGGCGCCGCACCGGACGACCTCGAGACGGTCGCCGAACCGGCCGAGCCGGCGGCGCGGGACGTCTTCCTCTACGTCATCAGCGGCGCCAAGCACCGCAACCCCGCCGCCGCGATGGCGCTGATCGACCGCATCGCCGGGTGATCGCGGGCCTCCGCCCGGACCCGAGTTGCGCGCTGGTACGGGTGGTCGGGATCGAACCGACACTCTGTCGCCAGAACCGGATTTTGAGTCCGGCGCGTCTACCAGTTCCGCCACACCCGCCGAGCGCGCGCACCATAGCCGCAGCCCGCCACGACCCGCAAGCGCGGGCGCGACGACTGCCGATTGATCCCGCCCGCCGCGCCCGGCTATGCTCTCCCGGACGCTGCGGGGGACGGCCGAGGCACGGCCGCCGCCGGCCGTCGGGCCGCGTTAGCTCAGCCGGTAGAGCAACCGCCTTGTAAGCGGTAGGTCGTGGGTTCGAATCCCTCACGCGGCACCAGGCCTCCCGCCCGATCACCAACCCGTTGACACGCGCCCCGACCACGCCGCAGGATCTGACCGTCACGGTGCCGGCTCGCCCCCAGGCGGGCCGGAGAATAGGGAAGCCGGTGCGAAGCCGGCGCTGCCCCCGCAACTGTAAGCGGCGCTTCCCTCCCAGCATGCCACTGGCCGGACCGGCCGGGAAGGCGGGAGGGGCTCGAGCCGCGAGCCAGGAGACCTGCCGCGACGCGACGTGAACCCGGGCGGGGCGCCTGCGGGAGTCGGGCGCCGCGCCGCCCTCCCGTCGTGCCTCGCCCCATGCAGCGGGGATGCTGATGCAGGCGACGGAACTCCTCACCGGCCCCACGGCCACCCGCCGGGAAACGGTCGGCCCGACCGCCGAACAGGCCTTCCTTGCCTGGGCCCTGGCGCTGCCGCCGGCGAGCGACACCTCCGCCGCCGCCCGGCTGGCGCTCGCCGCCCTGCCCGCCGCCGGCGGGCCCGACCTCGCGCGGCTGCGCGGCTACCTCGAGCTCGCGGCCCGGACCGGCGCCGCGGCGCCGCGCAGCGGCAGACGCCGGCGCCACCCAAACTGACGGAGGCACAGGCTCCCGCCCCCCGCGGGCGGCAACGGGGACGGACGCTCCGCGCCCGCCCCCGCCATCTCCGGTCGCGGTCATCGGCTTCCCAGCCTGTACCGCCCGCCGACCCTCGACCCCCGCGCCGCGAAAGCCAAGCGCCGCATCTTCGGTCGGTAAATATCCTCGGGGGTGAATTGGCCGCAGGCCAAGAGGGGGCAGACGGCCCCCTCGCGCCCGCGCCGCAGCCGGCCCGTCCCCGGCAGGCCGCCGCGCCAACCCCCCGTTGACATCGCCTGGCCGTTGACGCAGCTTCGTGCCGCCTTGGTTCGGGCGGGCGACCGTCCGTGAAAAGGGAACGCGGTGCGGCGCCCGATCCCGGGAGCCAATTCCGCGGCTGCCCCCGCAACTGTAGGCGGCGAGCGTCGCCAGGACGCCACTGGGCTCGATGGCCCGGGAAGGCTGGCGCACGCGACGACCCGCGAGCCAGGAGACCTGCCTCGGCGTTCACCCGGTCCCCGCACGGGCGGCGCGGCGGGCGGCGGTTCTTCCGCAGTGGTGACGTCCACCGTCTGCGGAAGGCACGCCCTTCCAACGACCTGTCGAGGGGCTGGAAGGAACATGCGAAACATCACACTCGCGATCTCGGCGGCGTGCCTCTGGGCCGGCGCGGCGGCGGCGCAGGAATGGACCGGCGCGCCGCTCGAGCTCGACCCGATCATCGTCTCGGGCGGGCTCACCCCGGTGCCGGCCGAGGAGTTCGGCCGCGCCGTCTCGGTCGTCACCGCCGAGGATCTCGCCCGCAGCCAGGCGACCTACGTCGCCGACGCGCTGCGCGCGCTCCCCGGCGTCTCGGTGACCCGGACCGGCGGCGCCGGCGGCCTGACCCAGGTGCGCCTGCGCGGCGCCGAGGTGAACCACACCGTCGTGCTGATCGACGGCGTCGAGGCCTCGGCGCCCGAGAACGGCGAGTTCGACTTCGGCGGCCTGCTCACCGCCGACATCGCGCGCATCGAGGTGCTGCGCGGGCCGCAGTCGGCGATCTACGGCTCGAACGCCATCGGCGGCGTCATCTCGATCACCACCAGGGAGGCCGAGACCGCCGGGACGAGCCACGCCGCGAGCGCCGAGGTCGGCACCGACGGCACCGTCGGCGGGCTCCTCGCCGTCAGGCGGCTGACCGACCGGGCCAACCTCAGCCTCTCGCTGGCGGCGCGCGACGTGGCCGGCTTCGACGTCTCCGACACCCCCGGCGGCGAGGACGACGGCGACAACAACGTGACGATCAACGCCCGCGCCAGCTTCGCGCTCACCGACGCGCTCGGCGTCGGCGGCACGCTGCGCTACGTCGACCGCACCTCCGCCTACGACGACTTCATCTTCGGCGCCCCGAGCCGCGACGAGCTGGTCGCCGACGCCGACCTCGAGCGGCGCCGGATCGAGGTCTTCGGCTCGGCCTTCGCGACGCTCGACGCCCTCGGCGGGCGGATGGCGAACGAGCTCAGCCTCACCCACGCCGACATGGACGACGAGGACCGCCGCGACGGCGTGCGCGACGCCGACACCACCAGCCGGCGGACCGCGCTGCGCTATCTCGGCACCGTCGCCCTCGACGCCGGAACGGTGGAAGCGGCCACCCAGACCGTGAGCTTCGGCGTCGAGCGGATCGAGGAGAGCTTCCGCAACAACGACGCGGGCCTCGTCTTCGACCCGAGCCAGATGGACGAGCAGAGCCGCGAGCTGACCGGCCTGATCGGCCAGTACCGCGGCGTCTTCCTCGACGCGCTGAGCGTGCAGGCGAACCTGCGCCACGACTTCAACGACGGCTTCGCCGACGTGACGACCTGGAGCCTCGCCGGCTCCTGGGCCCTGCCGAACGACACGACGCGGCTGCATGCCTCCTACGGCACCGGCTCGCAGAACCCCACCCTCTTCGAGCAGTTCGGCTATATTCCCCAGAGCTGGGTCGGCAACCCGGATCTGAAGCCCGAATCGAGCCGGGGCTGGGACGCCGGCGTCGAGCAGGGCTTCCTCGCGGGGCGGGCGGTGATCGACGTGGCCTACTTCCAGGACCGGCTGAAGGACGAGATCAACGCGACCTACGACTTCGCCACCGGCGAATCGACCCCCTACAACGAGGACGGCACCAGCGAGCGGCAGGGCGTCGAGATCGCCGGCACCTTCCAGGCCACCGATGCGCTGACCCTCGGCCTCGCCTACACCTGGCTCGACGCCCAGGATCCCGACGGCGGCCAGGAGGTGCGCCGGCCCGGGCAGGAGATCGCGCTCAACCTCGACTATGCGCTGCCGGACGACCGGACCGTGCTGCACCTCGACGCCCGGCGGGTGATCGACAACGTCGACTACGACTTCACCGCGCCCGCCTTCGGCACCGAGCGGGTCGCGCTCGACGACTATACCCTCGTCAACCTCGCCGCCGAGCACCGGCTGACCGACACGGTGACCCTGACCGGCCGGATCGAGAACCTGCTCGACGCCGACTACCAGGAGCTCGACGGCTACGCGACGCCCGGCGTCACCGCCTTCCTCGGCCTCAGGAGCGCCTTCTGAGCGATGCGCCTGCCGGCCGCCTGCCTGCTCCTCGCCCTCGCCGCCCCGGCGGCAGCCCCGGCCTCCACCCCGGCTGTCACCCCCCCGGCGCGTGTGGTGTCGATGAACCTCTGCACCGACCAGCTCGCCATGCTGCTGGCGGCACCGGGGCAGCTCGTCTCGGTGTCCTGGCTGGCGCAGGACCCGCGCTCCTCGGCGATGGCGGCCGAGGCGGCCACCTATCCGGCCAACCGCGGGCTCGCCGAGGAGGTCTTCCTGCGCCGCCCCGACCTCGTGCTCGCCGGCACCTTCACCGCGCGGGCGAGCGTCGGGATGCTGCGACGCCTCGGCGTCCCCGTTCTCGAGCTGCCGCCGGCGCTCTCCTTCGCCGACGCGCGGGCGCAGATCGCCGAGGTCGGCGCCGCGCTCGGCCGCGAGGCCGCGGCGGCGGCGCTCCTCGCCCGCTTCGACGCCGCCCTCGCCGCCGTGCCGCCGCCCCCCGCCACGCGCCCGACCGCGGCGATCGTCGGCGAGAGCGGCTTCGCCGCCGGGCCGGAGAGCCTCAGCGGCGCCGTGCTCGAGGCGGCGGGCTTCGCCAACCTGCTCGGCCCGATGGGCTACGAGACGGCCGCCCGCCTCCCGCTCGAGGCGCTGGTGATGGGCCGCCCCGACCTCCTCGTCCTGCCCGAGCCTTGGCCGGGCTGGTCGCAGGCCGAGGAGTTCCTCCGCCACCCCGCCCTCGCCGCGACCGGGGCGGAACTGGTCCTGCCCGACCGCAACTGGGTCTGCCCGACGCTCGCGCTCTTCGACAACCTCGACGCGCTCGTCGCCGTGCGGCAGACCCTGGCCCGATGATCCCGCGCCCGCTCCTCGCCGCGCTGGCCCTCCTCGTCGGCCTGCTCTTCCTCGGCTCGCTGCTGGTCGGCCCCGCCGCGGTCGGCCCGCTCGACAGCCTTCGCGCCCTTCTCCTCGGCGGCGACGGGCCGCTCCCCCTCGTCATGCGCGAGGTCCGCCTGCCGCGGGCGATCCTCGGCCTGCTCGTCGGCGCCAGCCTCGGCCTCGGCGGCGCCGCGCTGCAGGGCTACCTGCGCAACCCGCTCGCCGAGCCGGGCCTGATCGGCGTCGGCCCCTCGGCCGCGCTCGGCGCCGTCGTCGCGCTGCAGACGGGCTTCGCGCTCGACTTCTCCCTCGGCCTGCCCGCCGCCGCCCTCGCCGGCGCCGGCGTCGCCGTCGCGCTCCTCCTCCTGCTCGCCGGCCCGCGCGGATCGTCGATGACGCTGATCCTCGCCGGCATCGCCCTCAGCGCGCTCGCCGGCGCGCTGACCTCGCTCGTGCTCAACCTCTCCCCCAACCCCTTCGCGGCGACGGAGATCATGTTCTGGCTGATGGGCTCGCTCGCCGACCGCTCCTTTGCCCACGTCTGGGTCGCCGCGCCCTTCGTCGCCGCCGGCGCCTGGGCGATGCTCGGCCTCGGTCGCGGCCTCGACGCGCTCACCCTCGGCGAGGACGCCGCCGCCTCGCTCGGCATCGCGCTGCCACGCCTCAGGCTCCGCCTCGTCCTCGGCGTGGCCGCCGCCGTCGGGGCGAGCACCGCCGTCGCCGGCAGCGTCGGCTTCGTCGGCCTCGTCGTCCCGCACCTGCTGCGCCCGCTGGTCGGCGCCCGCCCCTCGGCGCTCCTGCCCGCCTCCGCCCTCGGCGGCGCGGCGATGGTGCTCGCCGCCGACATCGCCGTCCGCCTCGTCCTGCCCGGCCGCGGCCTGCAGCTCGGCGTCCTCACCGCGCTCGTCGGCGCGCCGCTCTTCCTGCACCTCATCTTCCGCACCCGGAGGGAGTTCCGGTGACGCTCCTCGCCCTCGACTGCCTCTCCGTCGACCTCGACGGCCGCCCGGTCGTCGCCGACGTCACCCTCGCCGTCGCCCCCGGCGAGGTCGTCGGCCTCATCGGCCCGAACGGCGCCGGCAAGACGACGCTGATGCGCGCCGCCCTCGGCCTCGTCCCCGCCCGCGGCCGCTCCAGCCTCGCCGCCCTGCCGCCGCCCGCCCGCGCCCGTGCCGCCGCCTTCATGCCGCAGGGCCGCGAGATCGCCTGGCCCGTCACCGTCGAGACCCTGGTCGCCCTCGGCCGCGTCCCCTGGCTCCCGGCCCTCGACGCCGACGCCGGCGGCGCTGCCGCCGTCGCCCGCGCCCTCGACCGCCTCGACCTCACCACCCACGCCCGGCGCATTGTCACCCACCTCTCGGGCGGCGAGCAGGCCCGCGCCCTCCTCGCCCGCACCCTGGCGCAGGAGACCCCGCTCGTCCTCGCCGACGAGCCGACGGCCGGCTTCGACCCCGCCCACCAGATCGCGACCCTCCGCCTCTTCCGCGACCTCGCCGCCGAGGGCCGCGGCGTCATGCTCTCGCTGCACGACCTCGGCTTCGCCGCCCGCTACTGCACCCGCCTCGTCCTCCTCCGGGCCGGCCGCCTGGAAGCGGACGGCC
>NZ_CALLYO010000281.1 GCF_937858865.1 uncultured Amaricoccus sp.
GTCGGCGCCGACGCCAACGTGGCGGTGGTGAACCAGGGGGTGGCGGTCGACGCCAACTCGACCACCCTCCAGCAGCCCATCGTCGCCTTCGTCTTCGGCCAGCAGGGGCTGATGGCCGGTGCGACCGTCGAAGGCTCGAAGATTTCGCGGATCCACCCGAGGAACTGACGGCCGACCACCGGCCGGTCGGCGACGAAGCGGCGCGCGCCGGCGTCCAATGCGGGCCACCCTTCGGGATTCGCTGAAACTCTATCCGTCGCCGGCGTGCTTGACACCTGCGCCCCCCGCAGCGCAGGTCGGGCAGGCCACAGCCGGAGAGACCGACGCCATGCCCGAGACCACGACCACACGCACCCTTTCGATGCAGCCGCTGACCCGGGAGGCCTTCGCCCCCTTCGGCGACGTGATCGAGGCCGCGGGAGAGAGCTTCCCGATCAACGGGGGGATGTGCGACCGCTTCCACGACCAGGCCCGGATGGAGTTCACCGGCGACGGCCGCGCGGGGATCAGCGTGGGCTTCGGCCGCCCCTACCCGCTCCCCTACAGCTTCGACCTGCTCGAGCGGCACCCGCTCGGCAGCCAGGCCTTCATGCCGATGACCGAGGACCCCTTCCTGGTGCTGGTCGCACCGGACGAGGGCGGCCGTCCGGGCACGCCGATCGCCTTCCTGACCCGGCCGGGCCAGGGGGTGAACTACCTGCGGGGCGTCTGGCACGGGGTGCTGACGCCGCTCGGGCGCGCGGTCCCCTTCGTGATCGTCGACCGGATCGGCACCGGGAACAACCTCGAGGAGGCCCGCTTCGAGGCGCCCTGGACGGTGACGGCCGGCTGATCCGCCGGCCGATCCGGGCGTCAGGCGGCGCGGCGCAGCCGGAAGCGGCCGAGCGCCGCCGCCTCGATCTCGAAGGCGGCGCCGCCGAGCCGGAGCACGCGGCGGAAGCGGCCGGCGGCGTGCATTCCCCGCTCGGCCTCGGCGCGGTGGCTCCTCACCGCGAGCCCCTCGGGCAACTCGTCGAGCACCCGCTCCTGCTCGAGATCCTTCGGCTCGCTGCGCCGGCGCGAGGCATAGACCGCCATGGCGGCGACGGCGCCCACCTGCATCAGGCGGAGCGCGAGCGGGGAAAGCAGGATGGCGGGCACGGGACGGTCCTCCGGAGATCGGCAGGGAGAATATAGGCACGCGTCCGCCGGCGCAAATGGCTACTGCGTGTTCGAGGCTTGCAACCCGAGCCGCGCTCGCGCCTTTCTCCCCTGTGGGCGTCCGGTCGACGCCGCTCCAGCAGAAGGATGCAGCAAATGTGGAAGTTGATCGCCGCCGCCGGACTGGCGCTTTTCGTCCTCTCCGCCTGCAACACCGTCAAGGGCGCGGGCGAGGACGTCCAGGCCGCCGGCCATGCGGTGCAGCAGGAGGCCGCCGAGGCGCAGGACGCGATGTGAGCCTCAGGCCGCCTCGGCGAGAAGCAGCCCCTCACGCGCGCCGGTGATCGTCGCGCGCAGGAGGCTGCCGGGGCGATGGCTGCCGGCGACCAGCGTCTGGGCGAAGCCCTCGGTGCGGCCGAGGTCGGCGCGCTCCATGAGGAGCTCGACCCGGCGGCCCTGCATCGCGGCGAGATGCGCCCGCACCCGCTCGGCGCCGGAGGCGCGCAGCCGGCTGGCGAGCTCGCGGACGGCGGCGCGGTC
>NZ_CALLYO010000282.1 GCF_937858865.1 uncultured Amaricoccus sp.
GCGGCGCGGTATCATCCGCACCGGGCCAGCCCGGCGGGTGCGCGCCGGCGCCTCCGGCTCAACGTGATATATCCACGGGGGGCTCCTCGGGGGTCTCCTCATCGAGGGCACGGCGCAGGCGGCGGATCAGCACGTTGCGCGATCGCTCGTCGGCGGCGGAGGCGAGCGCGGCGTTGATGTCGAGGAAGAGGCGCGAGACGTCGTTGTGCCAGTCGAGGCGCGCCACCTGCTCGGGCCGGATGCGCGGGGCCGGCGCGTCGGCCAGCCGGCGGGCGCCGGCACGGGTCAGCTCGAAGCCCTCGTCGAGCACCGGCTGGAGGATGCGCCCGGGGTCGACGAACGGGCTCAGCCGGCCGGCGAGCGCCTCGATCGCCGGCTCCTCGCCGTGGACGAGGAAGACGTCGCGCCCGATCGGCAGCCGCGCCCGGACCCAGGTGACCAGTTCGCCCGCGTCGGCGTGGCCCGAATAGAGATCGAGCGTCCGGATCCGCGCGCGGACCTGGTAGCTCTCCCCCTGGATCCGCACGCTCGGTGCCCCGTCCTGCAGGATGCGCCCGAGCGTGCCCTCGGCCTGGAAGCCGACGAGGAGCACCGTCGCCTCGTCGCGCCAGAGCCAGTTCCGCAGCCGGTGCCGGATGCGCCCCGCCTCGCACATGCCGCTCGCGGCGATGACGATGTGGAAGCCGTGCACCCGGTCGAGCGCCCTGCTCTGCTCGGCGGTCTGGGTGAAGTGCAGGCGCCGCGCGGCGAGCGCCTGCCGCAGCGCGGCGCCGCCTTCGAGCTCGCGGGCATGGCGCGCGAAGATCTGCGTCGCCCGGCCGGCGAGCGGCGAGTCGACGTAGATCGGGATCTCCGGCAGGGCGCCGGCCGCCATCAGCGCGGCGAGGTCGGCGATGAGCTCCTGCGCCCGCTCGACGGCGAAGGACGGGATCAGCAGCGCGCCGTTCGGATGGATCGCCGCCCGCACCTCGTCGCGAAGCGCCGTCCGCCGGCTCTCGTCGGTGATCGGCGGCCTGACCCGGTCGCCGTAGGTCGACTCGCAGACGAGGTAGTCGATGCCGCTCGGGCCCTGGGGCTCGGGCTGCAGCAGCTTCGCGTCCGGGCCGATGTCGGCCGAGACCAGCAGCCGGAGCGGCGCGCCCTCCTCGGCGATCTCCACCTCGATCGAGGCCGACCCGAGGAGATGCCCGGCGTTCCAGAAGCGCGCCCGGACGCCGGGCACCACCTCGAACCACCGGCCGTAGGGTTGGGCCCTGAAGCGCTTCAGGCAGGCCTGCGCATCCTCCGCGGTGTAGATCGGCTCGACGCCGCGCTCGCCATGCCGGGCGCGCCGGCGGTTGAGCTGCTCGACCTCGATCTCCTGGATGTGCGCGCTGTCGGGCAGCATGACGCCCGCGAGATCGATCGTTGCCGCCGTGGCGTGGATCGGCCCGGCGAAGCCGTCGCGGACGAGCTTCGGCAGGAGGCCGGAGTGGT
>NZ_CALLYO010000283.1 GCF_937858865.1 uncultured Amaricoccus sp.
TGAAGAGCGCTCTGTCGAGAAAGCGGCCGTAAGCGGTTTTCACGTCTTCCATCCCGGCGCCCGATCATCATTCGCGACTCGCTGCACGATATAGGATTACTACACTAAGGCAAAGACTGAATTGGGCCTGTGCCTCTAGTAGCATATGGGGGCAGAAGGGTTAGGCGATCCCGAGACTCTCTCGTAATATCAGCATATTGCTAGGGTATTGGGATCGCCGAGTCTTGAGCATCGCCGCCAGCGCATGCAAGCAAGGCTTGATTGCGTGTCCGCATAATAATAGTGAAACTACGAAACGGGGGAGGATGCGATGGACTATCGTGCGAATCTCGACCTGAACGGGCGGCTCGCGCTCGTGACCGGCGCGGGGCAGGGGATCGGCGCGGCGGTGGCCGAGGCGCTTGCGGCGACCGGGGCCGAGGTCGTCTGCACCGATCGGCGGCGCGATTCGGCCGAGGCGACGGCGGCCGCGCTCACTGCCCTCGGGTATCGCGCCTGGGCCGAGGTGCTGGACGTAACCGATACCGCGGCGATCGACGCGCTGGCCGCGGCGCTGCCGCCGCTCGATATTCTCGTCTGCAACGCGGGAATCGTCAGCAACACGCCGGCCGAGGAAATGACCGATGCGGAGTGGGACAGGGTCATCGGCGTGAACCTCACCGGGGTCTTTCGCTGTTGCCGCGGGTTCGGCAGGCGCATGCTCGAGGCCGGGCGCGGCGTCATCGTCAACATCGGCTCGATGTCGGGGGACATCGTCAACGTTCCGCAGCCGCAATGCCACTACAATGCGTCGAAGGCCGCAGTCCACCATCTGACTCGCTCACTGGCGGTGGAATGGGCGAAACGCGGAGTGCGGGTCAACGCCGTCGCGCCCACCTACATCGAGACGCCGCTTCTCGATGGCCTCGAGAGCCGGCCCGGCCTCGTGGAACGCTGGCTCGAGATGACCCCGGCGGGGCGCATGGGCAAGCCGCACGAGATCGCCTCGATTGTCCAATTCCTGGCGTCGGATGCATCGAGCCTCATGACTGGCGCGATCGTGGCCGCCGACGCCGGCTACACAAGCATTTAGCCGCCCATCGCCGCCCCGCGCTCAACCTGCTCGCGTCTGGCGGTTCATGGAGGATGCGCCGCGCCGCGGGCGGCAAGGCGGGGGCGGGGCGATGTGGTTTTCGGTTTGCCTTTCTCCGGCCGGTCGGGGAGGGTCGGACCGACTTCCCCGGCCGGACTGGGCGTATGACACGACCGAACATCCTGTGGATCTGCACCGATCAGCAGCGGTGGGATACGCTGTCGTTCCTCGGCCATGCCGGGGCGCGGACGCCCGCGATCGACCGGCTGGCGGCGGCGGGGACGGCGTTCGACCGGGCCTACTGCCAGAGCCCGATCTGCACGCCGAGCCGCGCGTCGTTCCTGAGCGGGAAGTATCCGATCGCGCACCGGGTGCAGCGGAACGGGAACGAAGGGTTCCCGGGCGACATCGTGCTGGTGCCGCGGCTGTTCCGGGACGCCGGGTATCGGACCGGGCTGATCGGCAAGCTGCACCTGTCGCGGGCGAACGGCGTGGTGGAGAAGCGGCCGGCGGACGACGGGTACGACGAGTTCTGCTGGAGCCATCATCCGGATCCGGACTGGGCGGAGGGACACGACTACCACGACTGGCTGAAGGAGCGGGGGGTCGACGCCAAGGCGATCTACGATCCATTGCGGGCGATCGGGCCGGGGGTGGACGCCGAGGTGCACCAGACGACCTGGGCCGGGGAGCGGGCGAAGGGGTTCATGCGGCGGCATGCGGGGCGGCCGTGGTTCCTGTCGATCAACCTCTTCGATCCGCATCCGCCGTTCGATCCGCCGGCGAGCTACCTTGCGAGGTTCGACCGGGCGGAGATGCCGGGGCCGGTCTTCGCGCCCTCGGACCTGGAGCATCAGGAGCGGCTCTTCGAGGTGGACCAGCAGGCGCGGGTGGCGGTCGATCCGCGGCGGGGGGATCCGGACTCCGCGATGTACGAGCCGCCGGCGCCGCGGCCGGCGGGGGCGAACCATGACACGCCGCCGGAGACCTATGACGGGAAACTGGTCCGGGCCTGCTATCATGCGATGATCGCGCTGATCGACGACATGGTGGGGGAGCTCGTGGCGGTGCTCGAGGAGACGGGGCAGCGGCGGGATACGATCGTGCTCTTCATGAGCGACCACGGGGAGCTGCTCGGGGACCATGGGCTGATCTACAAGGGGGCGCGGTTCTACGAGGGATTGGTACGGGTGCCGATGGTCTTCTCCTGGCCGGGGCATGTGCGGGAGGGGGTGGTGTCGCAGGCGCTGGTCGAGCTCGTCGACCTGCCGCAGACGCTGCTCGAGGCGGCCGGGCTGCCGGAGGGCGAGGGGATGCAGGGCAAGTCGCTCTGGCCGCTGCTGACCGGGGCGGCGCCGGCGGAGTTTCACAAGCCTTACGTGCTCTGCGAGTACTTCGACGCGCTCGGTCTGCCGGATCCGCGGCATACGCGGGCGAGCATGTACTTCGACGGCCGCTACAAGCTCAGCGTCTATCACGGCCACGGAACGGGGGAGCTCTATGACCTCGAGGAGGATCCCTCGGAGTTCCGTGATCTCTGGGAGGCGGAAGAGGCCCGCGAGCTGCGCTGCAGGCTGACGGCGCGGGCCTTCGATGCGCTGATGCGGGTCAGCGAGCCGGGGCCGCGACGGACGGCGAGCTACTGAGCGCACACCCGCGCACGCGTGCCCTGTCTGCAAGCATTTGATATCAAATGGCTATTTTTCCGTATATACGTTGTATAGACAGCGCTGGCCGCTCGGCGCGCGTTCAGGCGCCGACGCTTTCCTCCATGCGGCGGACCACCTCCGCGGGGGCGTCGTTCTCGGCCATGAGGCGGAAGAGGGCGGCGCGGAGGCGCGACTCGACGGCCGGGTCGCGGATCGGGCGCTCCTGGCCGGGGTCGGTCGCGAGGTCGTAGAGGACGGTCGTCGTGTCCTCCATCGCCTCGGGGAAGTGGTAGCTGTGGGTGCGCTGGCCGGCCTTGGAGCGATGGGCGATGCGCAGGAGCGGAACGCCCTTGGTCCAGGCGAAGGGGGGGACGAGGCTGGCGCTCTTCAGCTCCTCGACGGTGAAGAGCCTGGTCATGTGCGCGGGCATCAGCGTGTACTGGTAGAGATCCTGGTTCTTCATGTCGCGCGGGTAGCAGAACCAGGTGTAGCGGCCGTCCACCACGTTGATGCCGCCGCCCCAGTAGCCGAAGATCGCCGCGTCGCGCTGCGGCTCGTCGGCGGCGAGGAGCGGGAGGAGCGACCTGCCCTGCACCTCCTCGGGGATCCCGGCGCCGAAGAGTTCGCAGAAGGTCGGCATGAGGTCGATGGTCTGGGTGAGGCTCCGGCGGCGGGTGCCGGCCTGCGAGGCGAAGTCCGGGTGGTGGACGAAGAGCGGGATGTGGCTGATCTCCTCGTAGAGCGGCATCCGGTTCTTCGCCCACCAGTCGTGCTCGCCGAGGAGGAAGCCGTGGTCGGTGGTGAGGATGAGCGCGGTGTCCTTCCAGAGGTCATGCTCGTCGAAATAGTCGAGCAC
>NZ_CALLYO010000284.1 GCF_937858865.1 uncultured Amaricoccus sp.
CCTTGTTCACCATGACACCATGCGCACGAAACAGGAACATTGCAAGACGAATTCGTCTCGAAGGCAAGGCTTTCCACCGCTGGGTTAACGGCGGATGAAGGTGCGGCAACGGGCCATGCGCGGCATGCCCGGGACGCGCTATCCGGGGCGCTCGAGCAGCATGTCGCGCAGCACGGCGGCGCTGCTCCTCTCGGTGTCCCGGGCGGCGAAAACGAGGGTGAGCGGGCCCTGGCGCGCCAGCGCGCGCAGCCGCTCGACCTCGGGGGCGTGGCCGGCGAGCTCGGCGCGGTAGCGGCTGCGGAACTCCTCCCAGCGGGCGGGGTCGTGGTTGTACCACTTGCGCAGACCGGGGCTCGGGGCGATGTCGCGCTCCCAGCCGGCGAGATCGGCCTCGGCCCTGGTCACGCCGCGCGGCCAGAGGCGCTCGACGAGGACGCGGGTGCCGTCGGTCGGCGAGGCCGGCTCGTAGGCGCGCTTCAGGCGTATGTCGGGCATGGGCACCTCCTCGACGGCGGGGATGCTCCGGCTCACCAGCAAACAGATGCCCCCGGGCCTGTCTGCCGGAACCGCCGTCGCGTTCTGCCCTGCCTGAGCCGGGAGCCGGGCGGGGTCAAGGCCGAGCCGCCGCAAGCGGCGGTGCGTGCCGCAGCCTTGACCCCGCCCGGCTCCCGGCTCGTCCAGGCGCCACGCGACGGCGGCTCCGGCAAACAGGCCCTGACCGAGGGACGACAGCGGCGCAGGGAGGGGGTGCGGGGCCGATGGACTCCGCGTTGGCGGGAGGCTAACACTCCTGACCGCGCGCGAGCGCCTGCACGGACCACGGGATCATGGCGAGCCTCAACGATATCCGCTCCACCTTCCTCGACTATTTCGCGGCGCAGGGGCACCGGGTGGTGCCTTCCTCGCCGCTGGTGCCGAGGAACGACCCGACGCTCATGTTCACCAACGCCGGCATGGTGCAGTTCAAGAACGTCTTCACCGGGCTCGAGAAGCGCGACTACGTGCGGGCGGCGACCAGCCAGAAGTGCGTGCGCGCCGGCGGCAAGCACAACGACCTCGACAACGTCGGCTATACCGCGCGGCACCACACCTTCTTCGAGATGCTCGGCAACTTCTCCTTCGGCGACTATTTCAAGGAGGGCGCCATCCCCTTCGCCTGGGAGCTGCTGACCCGGGAGTTCGGGCTGCCGAAGGAGCGGCTCCTCGTCACCGTCTACCACGACGACGACGACGCGGCGGCGATCTGGAAGAAGGTGGCCGGGCTGCCGGACGAGCGGATCATCCGCATCCCGACCATGGACAATTTCTGGATGATGGGGCCGACCGGCCCCTGCGGCCCCTGCTCGGAGATCTTCTACGATCACGGCGAGGGCATCCCCGGCGGGCCGCCGGGGAGCCCGGACGAGGACGGCGACCGGTTCGTCGAGATCTGGAACCTCGTCTTCATGCAGTTCGAGCAGTTCGAGGACGGCGCCCGTGTGCCGCTGCCGCGGCCGTCGATCGACACCGGCATGGGGCTCGAGCGGGTCGGCGCGGTGCTGCAGGGCAAGCACGACAACTACGACACCGACCTGATGCGGGCGCTGATCGAGGCCTCGGCGCAGGCGACGCACAGCGACCCGGACGGGCCGGGCAAGGTGCACCACCGGGTGATCGCCGACCATCTGCGCTCGACCTCCTTCCTGATCGCCGACGGGGTGCTGCCGTCGAACGAGGGGCGGGGCTACGTGCTCCGGCGGATCATGCGGCGGGCGATGCGGCATGCGCATCTCATCGGCGCCGAGGATCCGGTGATGTGGCGGCTGGTGCCGGCGCTGGTCGCGCAGATGGGCCGGGCCTTCCCGGAGCTGCCGCGGGCGCAGGCGCTGATCGAGGAGACGCTGCTCTCCGAGGAGACGCGGTTCAAGGCGACGCTGGAACGGGGCCTCAGGATGCTCGACGACGAGCTGGGGCGGCTGCCGTCGGGGGCGGCGCTGCCGGGGGCGACGGCCTTCCGGCTCTACGACACCTACGGGTTTCCGCTCGACCTGACGCAGGACGCGCTGCGCGAGAAGGGGCGGGTGGTGGACACCCAGGGCTTCGAGGCGGCGATGGCCGAGCAGAAGGCCAAGGCGCGCGCCGCCTGGGCCGGCTCGGGCGAGGCGGCGGACGAGGCGATCTGGTTCGACCTCGCCGAGCGGCACGGGCCGACCGAGTTCCTCGGCTACGACACCGAGGCGGCCGAGGGGCAGGTGCTGGCGCTGGTCGTCGGCGGCAGGCCGGTCGCGACGGCCGGGATCGGGGTCGAGGTGCAGGTGGTGCTGAACCAGACCCCCTTCTATGCCGAGCAGGGCGGGCAGGTGGGCGACGCGGGCGTGCTGCGCACCGACAAGGGGCGGGTGCGGGTCACTGACGTGCGCAAGAAGGCCGGGCTCTTCGTGCACCAGGGCCGGGTCGAGGAGGGCGAGCTGGCGCAGGGGGCGGCGGCCGAGCTCGTCGTCGACCACGAGCGGCGGGCGGCGATCCGGGCCAACCATTCGGCGACGCATCTGCTGCACGAGGCGCTCAGGCGGGCGCTGGGCGAGCATGTGGCGCAGCGCGGCAGCCTGGTGGCGCCGGACCGGCTGCGCTTCGACTTCGCGCACCCGAAGGCGATGACGGCGGAGGAGCAGGCGCGGGTCGAGGCGGAGGTGAACGCCTACGTGCGGCAGAATACGCCGGTCGAGACGCGGATCATGACGCCGGAGGCGGCGGAGAGGCTCGGGGCGCGGGCGCTCTTCGGCGAGAAGTACGGCGACGAGGTGCGGGTGGTGGCGATGGGCGCGCGGCCGGGCAGCGGGCTCGGCGCGGCGGGCGACACCTATTCGCTCGAGCTCTGCGGCGGGACGCATGTGGCGCGGACCGGCGACATCGGCACCTTCAGGCTCGTCTCCGAGGCGGCTTCGGCCTCGGGGGTGCGGCGGGTCGAGGCGCTGACCGGCGAGGGGGCGCGGCGGCAGATCGCGGCCGACGAGGCGGCGCTGGCCGAGGCGGCGGGGCTGCTCCGGGCGCGGCCGGACGAGCTGGCCGAGCGGGTCAGGGCGCTCCTCGACGAGCGCAAGGCGCAGGGGGCGGAGATCGCCGAGCTGCGCCGGCGGCTGGCGATGGCCGGCGGGCCGGCGGAGGCGAAGGGGCCGGAGACGGTGGCCGGCGTGCCCTTCCTGGCGCAGACGCTGGCGGGGGTCTCCGGCAAGGACCTGCGCGGGCTGATCGACGAGCACAAGGCGCGGCTGGGGTCGGGGGTGGTGCTGCTCGTGGCCGACACCGGCGGCAAG
>NZ_CALLYO010000285.1 GCF_937858865.1 uncultured Amaricoccus sp.
GCGTCAACGTGGATCGGACCGTCCGCATCCCACCGGAAGTGCGCCGCTTTGCCGATCAGCGAGGCCCGGCTGTAGCGAGTAGCGAGGATGAGATCGGTCAGATAGTGCGGCCCGTAGTGGTCGAAGGTGGACAGGCACGCCAGCCAATCGCGCGGTCCCACCAGATCCTGCAGGTGCAGCCTGCCCAGGCTGCCGCGCGCGTGCGTCTCGATGCGCGGGTGTGCTGGTCCCCAGGCCGGATCGTCCGCCACGAGGATGAGGCGGCTCTCCGTGTGGCTCTGGGCGAGGAAGCTCGCGGCTATCCGAGCAGCGGTCGCGGAGTCGCGCGCCTCGGCCAGCGCCACCACCTGCGGCGGCCGCCAGACGGGCGGCGCATCCGGCGACAGCGTCCGGGCACGGATGAAGTCCAGCCGGTCTCGACAGGTATGCTCGCGCATCACCTTGCGCAGGGCCATCAGCCTGAGGCGGGCCTCGCGGCTGGGCTGAGCAGCCACCGCCCGGAGCCGCGCCAGAAGCGCCGGGCCATCGTCCGCGTTCGGCACCATATCGCCGAACATCAACCTGAGCCCACGGGAATAGTTGCTGGCCGTCAGGGTATTGCAGGCCAAAGTCTCGTAGACCCTCCGCGCAAACATGGTCGGGGAGCTCTGCACCGAATTCAGGTTGAGCGTGTAGCGGTAGCCCTTGTAGGCAAGGTCGATCCGCTCCGGAGGTAGTGTGCCGACGATGAGGGACTCGTATTCCGGAGGAAACTTCCAGGGGCCGTCCTCGCCGAAGTTTCGGTCGAAGATCTCGATTGGGCAGAGTTCCGGCAGGGATCCGACGAAGCTCTCGAGAACCCGCATGCGCGCGGGAAAGCGCCGGTAGTAGGCCCCCGCGAAGCTCATGGCCTTCCTGCGAGGGTAGAGTTCCAGCGGATTGTGCAGCTGCGGCTGGCAAGCGAAGGGCAGAAGATGCACCCGGCCATGACCAAGGGCGGACTTGTAGCGGGCGATGCAGTCGAGATCGGTGGTGAAGACATGGTCGAAGCCGCGCGTCGTCGCAAGAAAGGTCCAGAAGTGGACCGGGTCCTCCTTGTTCCAGAAGACCGTCGGCACCCCCATCGCGTTGGCCCAGGCGAGGATACCCCCGAGCTCGGTGCCGTTCCCCGCAATCTTTCCGGCCCACTGTCCGTCCCTGCCCCGCCATGCCGATTCGACGAGCACCAACTCGGGACGATGCGCAGCGAGCTCCGCCGCCCAGTTCTCCGGCGAGAGCAGGAGAAGGTCCGCCTCCGGCCGGAAGGAAGTGGCACTGAAGTCGTCGAGGATCGCCGCGACCCTGAGCCCCTGCTGCTCCGGTGGCGGGGTGCGTCGGCTCCGTGGCCCGCCGGGGAGCCAGCCGAGCAGCCGCCGCCAGGGCGAAGGATCCTCCGGATCCTGTCGCATCCGACCCGGCCCTAGGGGGCGGTCAGGCCGACGGCATCGACCACTGCATGCTCCGGCCCGAGCCGCGCCATGGCAGCGCGGAAGGCAGAATGGCAGACTAGAAGCACATGCAGGTCGGCGCGGGCCAGCGCCGTCTCGGGGTCGGCCCGCTCGGCGCGGGCGAGGCTCGGCGGCAGGGTCTCGACATGCGGCTCGACCACGACGAGCGGCCCCGGGTGGCGGTCGCAGAGCTCGCGGGCGATGTCGAGGGCCGGGCTCTCGCGCAGGTCGTCGATGTCGGGCTTGAAGGCGAGGCCCCAGCAGGCGAGCGTGACGTCGGAGGGATGGCGTACGGGGTGCCGCGCGAGATAGTCGGCCACCGCCTGCCGGACGCGGTCGATGACCCAGGCCGGCTTGGCGTCGTTCCGCTCGCGCGCCGCGCGGATCAGCTTCGCCGTCTCCGGGCTGCGGCTGACGATGAACCAGGGGTCGACGGCGATGCAGTGGCCGCCCACCCCTGGGCCGGGCCGGAGGATGTCGACGCGCGGGTGGCGGTTGGCGAGGGCGATCAGCTCCCAGACGTCGATGCCGAGCTCGGCGCAGATCATCGAGAGCTCGTTGGCGAAGGCGATGTTGACGTCGCGGAAGCTGTTCTCGACCAGCTTCGCCATCTCAGCGGTCTCCGGTGTCGTCACGATGCACTCGCCCTGCACCACCAGCCGGTAGAGCTCGGCCGCGCGCGCCGAGCAGCGCGGGGTCATGCCGCCAATCACCCGGTCGTTCCGGACGAGCTCCTGCAGCACGCGGCCGGGGAGGACCCGCTCCGGGCAGTGGGCGACGCGGATGTCGGAGGCCTCGCCCGCGTCCTGCGGGAAGCTGAGGTCGGGGCGGAGCTCGGCGAGCCAGCCGGCCATCTGTGCCGTGGTGCCGACGGGCGAGGTCGATTCGAGCACCACGAGATCGCCCGGCTTCAGCACCGGAGCGATGGAGCGGGCGGCGGCGGCGACGTAGGAGAGATCCGGCTCGCGGCCCTTCCCGTTCGCCTGGAAGGGGGTGGGCACGGCGATGAGGAAGGCGTCGGCCGGCTCCGGCGCGGCGGTGGCGCGCAGCCAGCCCTCGGTCACCACCGCGCGCACCACGATGTCGAGGTCGGGCTCGATGATGTGGATCTCGCTGCGGTTGATGGCCGCGACCGCGCACGCGTTCACGTCGACGCCGGTGACCTTCAGCCGGCGTGCGGCGAAGACCGCCGCGGTCGGCAGGCCGATGTAGCCGAGGCCGACCACCGAGATGGTCTCGAAGGGGAGCGCGCTATCCGGCCGCAGCGGCGAGGGCGGGAACGTGCCGGTCGCCGAGGAGATCGCGGATGCGGGCGGAGGCGCGGCCGTCGCCGTAAGGGTTGTGGGCAAAGCTCATCCTTTCGTATTCCGCCGGGTCGGCGAGCAACCGGTCGATGCCCTCCCGTATCGCCCGCTCGTCGGTGCCGACCAGCCGCACGGTGCCGGCCTTGACTGCCTCGGGGCGCTCGGTGGTGTCGCGCGTGACCAGCACCGGCTTGCCGAGCGAGGGGGCCTCCTCCTGCACCCCGCCCGAGTCGGTGAGGATGAGGTGCGCCCGGTGCATCAGGTAGACGAAGGGCAGATAGTCGAGCGGCTCGATCAGGTGGACGTTCGGGATGCCGGAGAGGAGGCGCCGCACCGGCTCCTGCACGTTCGGATTAAGGTGGACCGGGTAGACCACCTCGAGGTCGGGATGCTCGCGCGCCGTGGCGGCGAGCGCGGCGCAGATCCGCTCGAAGCCGCCGCCGAAGCTCTCGCGGCGGTGGCCGGTGACGAGGAGGAG